>JAGOFF010000268.1 GCA_017997315.1 Clostridia bacterium | reverse complement strand
CCTTTCACTGGCACGTATGGTGACGAACATTGCCGGGAACGATGACCATCCGATCCTCGTCTCATCGGAGGGCATGGGTATGGAGTATTCCGGGAACAATCGTTTGCTGCGGTCAATCCTCCCGGACTTGCGCTTCACACCGATTGAAAAAGCAGTCAAAAACCTGTATGAATGGTATGTAAAAAATCAGGACTCCATCGATCGCGCTTTTCTGGCTACCGATAAATAGAAGGAGGGTTAGGTACAAGTATGGGGACACCGATCCGGATTGCCGACTACATCGCCGGATTCCTCTCGGACAAAGGGATCACCGACGTCTTTTCCGTTACGGGGGGAGGTGCGATGCACCTCAACGACGGATTGGGCAAACACCCTGGGCTTCACTGCGTATACAACCACCACGAACAGGCTTGCGCGATGGCGGCCGAGTCGTACGCGCGTCTGACCGGCCGGATCGCCGCGGTCTGCGTCACCACAGGGCCGGGGGGAACCAATGCCATCACCGGGGTGATCGGCGGCTGGCTGGATTCGATTCCGATGCTCATCCTGTCCGGGCAGGTTCGATATGACACCACCGCGCACTCCACCGGCAAGCCGATGCGTCAGGTCGGCGACCAGGAGTTCGGCATCATCGGATCAGTAGGAAACATGACGAAGTATGCGGTCATGGTGATCGATCCGCTCAGTATCCGCTACCACCTGGAACGTGCGCTGTACCTCGCCACACACGGCCGGCAGGGCCCCTGTTGGCTTGATATCCCCCTTAACGTGCAGGCGGCGCCGGTCGATCCGGATCTCCTGACTGGGTACGATCCTGCTGAAGACGCGGGAGAGCTCCCGCCCAAGGTCGGCTCGGAGACCGCCGCGAAGGTTTTGGACCTTATCCGTAAAGCCCGCCGTCCGGTGCTGATGGCAGGATCCGGAATCCGCCTCTCGGGCGGACACGACGATTTCATCTCGCTGATCGACAGGATGCGTATCCCGGTCGTCACCCCCTGGAACTCCCATGACAACATCTGGGACGATCACCCGATGTTTTTCGGACGTCCCGGGAACATGGGAGAGCGGGTCGGAAACTTCGTCGTCCAGAACAGTGACCTGCTGATCTCGATCGGCTGCCGGCTCTCCATCCGGCAGGTCAGTTACAACTGGGACAGCTTTGCGCGCGAAGCGTACAAGATTATGGTTGACATCGATCCGCTCGAACTGGAGAAGCCTACCCTCCGGATCGATCTGCCGATCCATGCGGATGCCGGCGACTTCATCCGGTCCCTTTCCGATGCCCTCGCCGGAGACTCGATTGAAGCTCCGGTGGACTGGCTGGACTGGTGCCGGACCGTCAAGGCGCGGTATCCGGTCGTTCTTCCGGAGTATTGGTGTCAGGAGACACCGCTCAATCCCTACTGCTTTTTTGATGCGATGTTCCGCAAGCTCCAGCAGGATCAGGTCATCATTTCCGCGAACGGTTCCTGCTGCGTCATGGCCTTCCAGATGGCGTATCTCCAGAAGGGACAGCGTCTCTATCACAACTCGGGTTGCGCTTCCATGGGATACGGGCTTCCCGCAGCGATCGGAGCCGCGTTCGGCCGACGGGGAGAACGGATTATCTGCCTCGAGGGCGACGGCAGCATCCAGATGAACCTCCAGGAACTCCAGACCATCGTCCACCACCACCTCCCGATCACCATCTTCATGATCAACAACAGCGGCTACCATTCCATCCGGCAGACACAGACCAACTATTTCGGGCAGCCGCTGGTCGGTGTGGGGCCGGGTTCCGGACTGAGTTTCCCGGACATGCAGAAGATCGCCTGGGCTTACGGCATCCCCTCCAACCGGATCACCGCCCTCTCGGAACTCCAGCCCCGGCTGGACGAAGCGCTGTCGCACACCGATGGTCCGTTCTTCTGCGAGGTGGTCGTGGATCCGGCACAGGTCTTCTCGCCCAAACTCTCTTCGCGGAAGCTTCCGGACGGCCGGATGGTCTCCGCACCGCTGGAAGACATGGCTCCTTTCCTGCCGCGTGAGGAATTCCGTTCCGTCATGCTGATCCCGACTCTCGACAATGACTAATAAGGACTCGGTCACACCCATGAAAACCATCAGCATCGTCACCGCCTGCTACAACGAAGAGGAGAACGTCCTTCCCCTCATCCAGGCGGTGGAAAACGTCATGTCGCGGTATCGCAGCGAGTTCGCATTCGAACACATCTTCATTGACAACTGCTCTGAGGACCGGACGGTCGAACTGCTGCGGAACGCCGTGGCGGAACATCCCCAGGTCCGGGTGATCTGCAATTCCCGCAACTTCGGGCATATCCGATCCCCGTTCCACGGGCTGATCCAGGCACACGGGGACGCTGTGGTCAGCCTGGTCGCGGACTTCCAGGATCCGCCCGAGATGATCCACAAGTTCATCGCGAAGTGGCGCGAAGGATTCAAGATGGTTCTGGCTGTGAAAAAGACAAGCCGGGAGAATCCGCTGATGTTTCATATCCGGGCGCGCTACTACCGGTTGGTCAAACGGATCTCCGAGGTCGAACTGATCGAGAATTTCACTGGTTTCGGGCTCTTCGACAAGGTCGTGATGGACGAACTGCGAAAAATCCGGGATCCCTATCCGTACTTCCGCGGATTGCTCTGTGAAGTCGGTTTCTCCAAGGCGTTCGTCGAGTACGACCAGCCGACCCGGGTGCGCGGGATCACGAAAAACAATTTTTACACACTGTACGATATGGCGATGCTTGGGATCACAACGAATTCCAAGGTCCCTCTCCGCTTGGCGACGATCGCAGGATTCTTTCTGTCGGCAATCAGTCTGGTGGTCGCACTGGTCTATCTCATTTTGAAACTCGCGTTCTGGTCGGCGTTCCCGATGGGAACCGCGCCGATCCTCATCGCCCTGTTCTTCTTCTCCTCGGTTCAGTTGCTTTTCATCGGGATTCTCGGCGAGTACATTGCGATGGTCAACACACGGGTGGCCGGCCGGCCCCTCGTGGTGGAAAAGGAACGCATCAACTTCCCGGCGGACGCTGCGGATGGCGACAAGCCTGTGGAACAGACCGCCCCGCCTCCTGTCTAGCCGGAAGCGGTATGACTTCCGATCTGGACTGTGGACAGGGCAAATACCGAATATTCAAACGCAAAGGCAAGGATCACAAGAATGGACAAAACAACCACACAGGCACTCAGAGAACAGATTCTGGATCTCACCCGGCAATATTGCGAGGTGTCGCTGGCAGACAAGCCTGCATTCAAGCCCGGCGACCGCGTCGCATACGGCGGGCGGGTGTACGAT
>JAGOFF010000269.1 GCA_017997315.1 Clostridia bacterium | reverse complement strand
GCCGCCGCGACTTCCCCTTTCCGCCGTTCCAGCCCGCGCAGGGTCTCCAGACGTGCCGCCAGCGCATGCAGCACCTGGTCGTCGCAGGAGCCGGTTTGTTCCTTGCGGTAGCGCGCAATGAACGGAATCGTATTCCCGCTGTCGATCAGGGAAATGACGTTGTCCGCATGCGTGCGGGTCAGGTTGAACTCTGCGGCCAGGCGTTGGGCAAGTTCCATGGTGGACGTCTCCTCGGCGCTGTCGGATATGGATGTGCCGAACTTCGCGCAGGTTGTTACGGGATAGATCATATCATGCGCGTGGAAAGCGTTGCTCCCTGCCGCTTGCCGGATCGGGCGGAACGGAGGATAGACCGCGGATATGGTTTAGTGGTTTAATGGAATCTGAAAAAACCGATTCGGAGGAGAGCCCATGGGGAGTTTCCATTGTCCGGTCGGCGCTGCGACAAGCGGTTCACCCGGCTGTATCCGATGCGGTCTCTGCACTGCCGGCACACGTGCGGAGCGGATCGCCGCAGCCGACCGGATCCGCGAGCATATCCGGATGTCCGCCCCGGTCCGGAGTGCGGAGATCCGGAAAATAGCGGTGTGCGGGAAAGGCGGAACCGGCAAGAGTACCGTAACCGCGCTGCTGGCCCGTTCCCTCCTGTCGTTCGGATACGGCGTGCTGGTCATCGACACGGACGAGTCCAATCCTTCCCTGCACCGGATGCTCGGGATGAGCCGGTCGCCTCTCCCGCTGGACCGGTTGCTGGACCGGGATACCGCACCGGAAACCGGGACGGAGTGGCTGCAGACGGATCCGCTTGCGTTCGGCGGCATCCCGGAACCGTTCGCCGTACGGGCGGGCCGTCTTACCCTGGTGTGCGCAGGCAAGATCGAGGATCCCTTCTCGGGTTGCGCCTGCGCCGCGGCCGTGCTTGCCCGGGAGCTCGTAATGAATCTGTCCACCGCCCCGGACGAGATCGTGATCGCGGATCTGGAGGCCGGCGTCGAGAGTTTCGGACGGGGATTGGAACAAGGGGTCGATACGGTGCTGGCCATCGTGGAGCCGTCCATGGATTCGGTTCTTCTCGCCGGAAAAATCAGGTACATGGCAGAAGGACTCGGCATCCGACGGATCCGCGCCGTGGTCAACAAAGTCTCTGACACGGCCTTGGAGCGCCGGATCGCCGGCATGCTTTCGGAATCGGGGGTCCGTTGCCTCGGCGCGCTGCCTGTCGGACGGGATATCGCGGACGCTTCGCTCTCCGGATGTCCCGTGGAGCAGGGTCCGAGTCTGGACAGGCTGAGGCAGCTGACGGAGTGGCTGCTGGACGAAGCGGATATGGATCACCCCGTCTGACGGGGAAAGCAAGGAGGAAACAACATGGCACAGGAATACACCCCTCTCACCCGTGAGGAAATCGCCGGACTCTGGGGCGGTCCGCTGCCGGATTTGGAGCCGGTCTACGTGGAGCTGGGAGCCGGATTCCGTCAGGGGCGGCCTGAACTGGCACCCTATATGATGAAAAAGATCTTTTCCCCGCAAGAGGCGCGTCTTGCGGCGGCTTTGCCGGGGAATCCCTCGTCCGTCGCCGAAAAAACGGGACTGCCGGCGGACGAGGTCGCGGAGACGCTCCATCAGATGGTCATCCGCGGCAAGATCGCCGCGGTGGGAGACGAGGAGTATGTCCGCTTTACCAATCTCGGCAACTTCAAGGATTGGGTCTACGCCCAGGAGCGGTTTGACCAGGAGTACGACCAGGCGACGGCCCGGATGATGATGGCATGGGACTACGTCGGGGATTTCTTCACCGGAATCCTGCCGGGAACCGGCCGTCAGTACATGCGCATCGTGCCGAAATGGGCCTCCATCAAGGATCTGCCCGGCGTGATGCCGTGCGAGAACATTCCCGAAATGCTGCGTGCGGCCGCGGATGAGGTCAGCTTCAACCGGTGCCCCTGCCGCGCGGTGGCCAACATCGCGGAGTATGGTGTCCATCGGACGGATACCTGCCGGAGCGGACTCCGCGAAGGGCATGAACCGCGCGAAGGGGTATGCATGGCCGCCGGGGAGCGCGGCAAATACTTCGTCCGTTATCTGGGCGGCTACCGGCCGACCCGGGAGGAACTCGAGCGCCGCATCGAGGAAATCGAGCAGGCCGGAACCTACTACAGCATCGGCAACATCCGCGAATTCATGGGTCTGTGCAACTGCTGCGACGACTGCCATTGCGGAGTGCGCATGCCGTACGACCTCGGGGACGAGGACTTTTACGCTAAAAGCCGGTTCGAGGCTTACGTGGACGATCCCGACGCCTGCATCGGCTGCGGTGCCTGTGCGGAGATCTGCCCGTTCCACGAGTCCGTACGCCTCGTCGACGGGATCGCGCAAGTGGATCCGGACCGGTGCCACGGATGCGGCAACTGCGTGGTGCACTGCCCGACCGGCGCTCTCCGGATGCGGCTGGTCCGTCCGGCCGACCACATTCCCCGCTTGGGAGGAAAACCCGCCGTCCGGGTGTTCTAGCTACGCATCTCTCCGGATTCGGCTCCGCACCGCTTCGGATGCGGTTCCGGCGGGGAGCCGGAACACTACACCCCGGCGGTTGAGGCTTTCGGGGGGCGGATCCGGATCAGGCCATCGACCAGGTCGACTTCATCGATTACACCTTCCACGCGGGTTCGCTTCCCCATGACGTCGGTCAGCAGGATGGCGGACCCCTCCATCCGGATCTGGCTTACGCGCCGGCAGATCAGGGTTTCCCCCGCGGCACCGACCAGGAATGCGTCGGAAAGACACATACCGTCATCCCTACTTCCGGTCGAGGAGCGCAAGCGCGGCATCCAGCTTTTCGTTGGTCCGCCCGTATTCCGCCGCGCATTCGCGCAGCCGGGCGGCCAGCGTATGGAGCTGCAGCGCCTCCGCCTCCGCTGCCAGTCCGGTCAATTCCTCTTCGTGGTGCCGCGAGTGCCGGACCGTATGCGCCAGCACCGCCTGCAATTCAGGGATGCCGCCGTTCAGGCCGTGGTCCGTTCCGGCTCCGTCTGCCGCGTGCTTGTGGTGTCCGTCGTCATGCATGTACGTACCTCCCAGAAAATCAATGCCTATTCCTGCCTTGTCCGGCGCCTGCGGCTTCGAACGCGGCACGAGTCTGCGACTTACCGTCATCCCGTCAGGGATCCGTCCTGCCGGGAATCCACCTGCGGGACGACATGGTACGGCTGCCCTGCCAGATCGTCGTCAAACCCCGGAACCATCCAGGCATCCCCGGAATCCATGCGTACCTCCAGGAAGAACTGGAGGTCGTACGGGC
>JAGOFF010000267.1 GCA_017997315.1 Clostridia bacterium | reverse complement strand
GATTCGAAACAACCCGCTCCGGTTTGAAAGTAACACCGGACCCCCATTGAACAAGATGTTTTTGCCCCCGCTTTGCAAGAAGTAGCCCGGCCGCGCCTCCCCGGGCAGGGGGTATGCGCCGCAACGGCCTAGAATCGTAAGTTTCATGCGTCAGTTCCTTTCCGTTCCGCATCGGCCTGGTCATCCTGTTCCGGAAACACCATCTCATCGATATACCGGTCGGAAAAGCCCGGATGGGAAGACAGCTCGATATATTCCGTATCCGTCGCGATCTGTCCGGCTTTCCGGTAGGCTTCCCGGGACAGGAGGCACATCGATGCGCCGATCCCCGCCGTGTTGCCGGCAGCCCGGATCCGTCCGGCGAACTCACGGGGGAGAAGCCCGATGGCGATCGCGCTTTCAGGATCCAGATAATTGCCGAAACCGCCGGCCAGATAGACTTCATCCACCTGCTCAGGCTTCAGCCCTGCGGCGGAAAGAAGCGTTCCGATTCCCGCGGCGACCGCCGCCTTGGCGTTCTGGATCTCCCGGATGTCCTCCTGCCGCAGCAGGATCCGGTTCCGGGGCGGATCCGAACACCCCTCCTCGATCACGAGCGCGGGTTGCCCTCCGTTATCGACCACCCGACCGGCCAACATGGATCCGGCCCCGGTCTGAAGCCTGCCGGCAAATGACAGTGTTCCGGTTTCGAGCAGTACGCGGACCGTATCCAGGATCGCAGAGCCGCAGAACCCCCTGGGACCTTCGGAACGCCGATCCCCGACGATGTCCGTCCCGCTTCCGATCCAGGTGTACCGGAGTTCCCCGTCCTGGAGAAAAACATGGTCGATGGCGCCGGTCACCGCACTCATGCCGTGCAGGATGTTGGCGCCTTCGAAAGCGGGTCCGGCGGCGGTGGAGCAGGCGATCAGCCGGCCGCCGGCCGCCAGGGCGATTTCACCGTTGGTCCCGATATCGATCAGCATGCGGCATCTGCCGTTGTCGCCTTCCATGCCGCACGCGAGAATCCCTCCCACGATGTCCGCGCCGACATAGGCAGAGACGGACGGGAGGAGAACGCACAAAGAGCCGGAATGGTCCGTGATCCCGATCCGCTCGGCCGGGAGGATCCAAGGGGAAGTGAATGCCGGTATGAACGGAGCCCGGGCGATCGCATCCGGATCGACATCCGCCAGCAGATGCATCATGGTCGTGTTTCCGGCGGCCACATACAGATGCACTTCGTCCAGCTGCACATCCTCTCCGCTCCGGATGGCGTCCGCGGCGAGCGCGCTGGTGAGCTCGCGGATCGCCCCGCAGATCCGCTCCTTCATGACGGTCTGGTCACGGCGCGAGGCGGCCGCGGCGCCGATGCGGCTGATCACGTCCGCGCCGAAGGCGCTTTGGGGATTTCGCATCGCACGGTGCCCGAGCGGTTTTCCGGTTCCCAGATGGAACAGATAGGCAGCCAGCGTTGTGGTCCCGATGTCCAGCGCGACGCCGTAGGGTCCGGTCGAGTCGGTTGGAACCAGATCCAGCGTCTCGTCCGGATCATGCCGGATGATGCATGACAGCCTGCCTCCCTGTTCGCGCATCCGCCGTGGCAGCTTTCGCAGGGCATCCAGCGATAGCCCCCATCCCGTGGTCTGCGAGAACCGTTCGGCATCCGGACGCTGGTCGGCCAGCGACGGCGGCGGGAGGTCCACTTCGACCCTTGAGACCAGCGGATCCAGCGATACCGACCAGCCGGCGGAGTCCGTGAGGATCTTCGCCGCAGTGGTTTCGGGGAGTTCGAGCCGGATTTCCCGCACGTCACCCAAAACGGCAAGCACATCGGATACCGTGGTCCGGCAGGCCAGCATCTCGCCGGCTCCGCTCACCGAGACCCTGCATCCGCCACAGTTTCCATGGCCGCCGCAGGGAGCCGGAAAGCCGATGGGAAAACGCCTCAGGATATCCAGCAGACGGGTTTCCGGCTCCGCCTGCGTCTTGATTGTATCGTTGTCCGTTCGGATGGTGATCTCCACCGCGGCACCTCGGTTTTCCGGTCGAATTACTGATGAGAATTATATCACAGCGGGATCATCCAGCTTGGTTCCGGCGCATCGGTACCCGCGTACGGCGGTTCCTCAGGAGGCACCATACGGTGATGATCGTCAGGATCAGGATTCCGCCCGCAATGGAAGAGGCGCCGGGTTTTTCCCCCTGGATCAGATAGACCCAGACAGGATTGAGCAGCGGCTCGACCACCGGTATCAGGATCAGTTCCAGCGATGTGACATGACGAAGTGCGAACGTGTACAGGACATAGGCGGCTCCGACCTGAACCAGTCCCATGATCAGCAGCAGAAGAAGATCCCTGCCGGTAGGCGCTTTGCTGAAAAAGAACGGAAGCGCGACCGCGACGCAAACCAGATTTCCCCAGGTCAGCACCTATTCGGGAGAGGATCCGGTCACGCGCAGACGCCGCATCAGCACCGCCTGCAGTCCGAAACACACACCCGAACCGATCGCAAGCAGGTTGCCGATGTTTCCGGCACCGCTGCCGGCCGACAGATCCTCCATGAAAAACAAGCCCATCCCCGCCATGACCAGCAGGGTTGCCGCCAGATCCATCCCGGTGATCCGTTCCTTGAAGAAAAACCATCCGAACAGGCACACGAACACCGGAGCGGTGTATTGCAGAAGGATCGCATTGGCCGCGGACGTCAGTTTGGTCGCCGTCACAAACAGAAGCATGGTGCCGGCATAGGCGGATACCGCCCCCCAGAATACCGGTTTGCCCGGCCGGCTCGGCCTGCCGAACACCATGGAGAAGAAAGCCACCGCCACCAGACTGCGTCCGCCGGAAACCGCAAACGCGTTGAGCGTGATGGACTTGATCAGGATGCCGCCCAGGCTCCAGAGAACCGCGCAGCCTGCCAACGCCGCGATGGCCGCCCCCCGGCCGTGTCGGTCCTTGTCCGTCCTGTCTGAATGGATCCGCAACATACTCCGCATTCCCCTGATTGTTTCCACTCAGAATATCACACTGGAGAGGTCCGGAGACTCCCGCAGCGCGCAGGAAAAGGGGCGCCGTTTCCGGCGCCCCTGGCTGTTGTGTGCCTGGATCCGCGTCATCCTGGAATGCGGTTATCGGGGATCCGCATCGGACTCCTTCTTTCTGCGGGTACCGAGGATCGCCATCCCGGCCGCGCCGGCCGCCAGGATGCCGATGCCGGCCATCAGGGAGGTGTTGACACTCTCACCTGCCGCAGGGATCGTATCGACCAGCAGCATCGCGGTGTCCGCGGTGCTCGAGATCTTCATGGGCACCGGGTTGGGGATCGTGATGG
>JAGOFF010000031.1 GCA_017997315.1 Clostridia bacterium | reverse complement strand
GCAGCCGGCCGCACAGCCTTGCCGGACGGGCACGGGTCGAACGGAAGGCCTCCGCGGACAGGATGTCGGCGGGCATAACCCCCTCTTCAAGCCCGTCCAGGAATGGACGGTCGGAATTCAGTCCCCCAATGATCCCGTCAAAGTGTTCCGTCAGCGCCTTGACCGCCTTGTCCAGCGCAGGATCGATGCCTTCCAGCACGCCGGCCATGTCACGAAGCGCCGTCTCGCCGATTTCCGCGCTGAACATCTCCCGGGACCGGTCGGGCAGATTGTGCGCCTCGTCGACCAGCAGCAGTCGCCGCGCATCGACCGATTCGTCGAAATACCGGACCAGGCGGACGCGCGGATCGAACGCGTAGTTGTAGTCGCAGATGATCACGTCACAATACAGGGAAAAATCCAGGCTGAGTTCAAACGGGCATACTTTGTAGGTTTCCGCACAGGCAAGCAGGTTGTCCCGGCTCACGGACGGGAAGGTCATGAGCCGGTCCATCGCGGCATGGAGATTCTCGTGGTATTGCGTCGCATACGGACACTGGCGGGTTTCACAATACAGATCAGGCACCGGACAGAGCGATTCCTTCGCGAACAGTGTGATGCTTTTCATCACCAGTCCTTTGCGGCGCAGGTCGTCCATCGCGTTCTCCGCCACGATCCGGGTCGAGGCCTTTGCGGTCAGGTAGAACACGTTGTCCGTCAGATGGTGCGCCACGGCTTTGACGGCCGGATACAGCGCGGACATGGTCTTTCCGGTTCCGGTTGGCGCCTGGATCAGCATGGCGGACTTCTGCCGGACTGCGTCCAGCACCTGGTTCATGAACGGCTTCTGTCCCGAGCGAACACTGGGATAGGGAAACCGGACCGAAACGGCCGACAGGTCACGCGCCTGCCGGTACCGGAGTACATCGGAAGCCCAACGGACATAAGCCCGGCAGGTATCGGTGTAGAACCGGTCCAGTTCCGGGCGGGTGACCTGCCGGTTGAATTCCCTGGTATCCCCGGTATCCGCAGTCAGGTAGTACAGGCTGACCTGCGTAACATCCTCTTCGGGAACCGACTCCGCATACATCCAGGCATACAGCATGGCCTGGGCCCAGTGTACGGGATCACCACCCGCTTGGACCGCGTCCAATGTCCCGGATACCGTCTTGGCCTCAATGATCCGCACCGTTGCCCGCGCGGAACCGGGGGTCCGGACCACCGCATCGATCCGTCCGGTGATGCGCATGGCCACGTCCTGTTCTTCAAACGATCCTTCCAGATACACCTCGGACCGAAAGTCCGAAGCATCCCCTTCCGGGGCAAACGATTTGAAAAAACGCTGGTGAGCGCGGGTTCCGTCCTGCGCGGTCAGATCCGAAAATCCGACCGGGGACAGGCCGCCGGTCCGATGGACATATTCCGCCAGGGCCCGGACGCCGATGCGGATCGGCTCTGCGGCTGAGTTCCGCTCTTTGGGTTTGTCTTCACTCTGCATAAAAGAAGTATACCAGTCGGGATAACGCCGGATGTCCGGCAACCCCATATACGGATGGGTGAAAAGAGGTTGCCCGGAACAAGAAAGAGACCGTCCTCTCGGACAGTCTCTTCTCTGGTGCGGGAAACAGGACTTGAACCTGCATGGGCGTACACCCACTAATACCTGAAACTAGCGCGTCTGCCAATTCCGCCATTCCCGCGACGCAAGACAAATAATACAATAGCACCTTTGAAAAAGCAATACGGATTTTCGCACCGGGTTCCCCCAAAACTTCGTGTCCGTTTCATCCCGCTACAGCATACGGATCGGCGGTAGTACAATATGAGGAGCATGATCCGTCCTGACCGCAATACCCGGCAGGAAACCGATCTGCTTTGGATTCCGATGCTTCGAAGCGGAGATATCCGCTGCCGGAATGAATGCCCAGGAAGGAGTCCCATGATACAACGGATCGCTGAGACGGACATATCCCGATGTTGCGCCCTCATCAGGGACAGTTTTCATACGGTCGCGGATGAGTTCGGGATCACCGCGGAGAATGCACCGCGGTATGTCGCTTTTGCCACAACGGAAGAGAGACTGATCCGGGAGTTTCACGAGGGGCGCCTCATGTACGGATACTTTCAGCAGGGTGAACTCGTCGGATACTGTTCTCTACACCTCCTGGAGGACGGCCGATGTGAGCTGAACAACCTGTGCGTCAGTCCGGCGTTCCGGCACAGAGGGTTCGGGGAGTCCCTGCTGGCGAACGCGATCAGGGATGCAGGGGAGCGGGGCTGCACGCAGATCAATATCGGGATTGTCGAAGAGAATGTCCAATTGAAGAAATGGTACGAATCCTTCGGATTCGTTCATACTGGAACTCTCAAAATCGATTTCTTCCCGTTCACCTGCGGATCCATGGAAAGAAGACTATAGATGCGAGCGGGTCGATGGCGAATCGGCCGCCCGCACTTCTGGACAACAACAGCCTGAAAAACACAAAAGACCAAGCACGAGGCTTGGTCTTTTGTTTCTGGTGGGGGAAAGTGGATTCGAACCACTGAAGTCGGAGACAACAGATTTACAGTCTGCCCCCTTTGGCCGCTTGGGTATTCCCCCGACGCATTGGGTGGAGTGGTGGGCCTTCAGGGACTTGAACCCCGGACCGACCGGTTATGAGCCGGCTGCTCTAACCGACTGAGCTAAAGGCCCGTGCGCTGAACGCCTACCGTCGCATGAGCGACAAACGGAATTATATAGAATCGCGCAGGAAGCGTCAAGTGGGCATTCCACCGGTTCGAGAGGAGCAAAATGCCGGAGCGGATGCAATCCTCTCGTGACCGTCCGCCGGTTGACATTCCCCGGACGTTTCCGTAGGCTGATCATGGATTTGCGGAACAATCACCCTCCCGCCGAATCCGGTGGGAGCCACAGGAAGGTATGACAGCATGCAGAAGATGACTTCGAGACAACGTGTCCTGACAGCGGTGGCCCACCAGACACCGGATCGCGTTCCGGTCGACTATTTTGTCCGGCGCGATGTGACGCACCGCCTCATGGATTACCTGTCCGTCCCGACGGTGGAGGACCTGTACGTCAAGCTGGGCATCGATTTCCGGCAGATCCCTATCAAGGAGACCCATCCGCGGTTTGAGGAGCGGGCCAACGGCATTCTGGGCGGTTCTTCCGAAAAAAGCGGATTCAAATACATCATGTATCCGGACGGCACCTATGAAGACGCCTGGGGCATCGTGCACCGTCAGGGCAGCAACGGGCTGTACGACCAATGGATCAGCGGGCCTTTCCGCGACACGACGGATCTGGACTCGTTCGACTGGCCGTCCATGGACATCTACGAGTCCGTCGAATCGTTAAAAAAGAAAGTGGATGCGTATAACGGCGAATACGCCCTGCTCGGCCGGGTGAACCTGCCGTTCAAGGTGTCGTGGTTCATGCGCGGACTCGAAAACTACCTGTGCGACATGATGATCGATCCCGATTTCGCCCGGGAGCTGACCGAACGGAACGCGGCCTACGAGATCGAGAAGGGGCTCCGGTTCGTCCGTGCGGGAGTGGACATCATCGGGATCTACGGCGATCTGGCGATGCAGGACCGGATGATGGTCAATCCGGAAGCCTGGAGACAGATTGAAAAGCCGGTCATGGCCGAGATGATCCGCCGCTACCGCGCCGTCAATCCGGACATCCAGATCTTCTTCCACAGCGACGGCGACCTGTCCGAAATCATGCCCGACCTTATCGAGATCGGCGTCAACATCATCAACCCCATCCAGCCCGAATGCATGGATGTCGCCACAGTCAAGCGGCTCTACGGGGACAGGATCACGCTGCACGGGACCGTGTCCATCCAGCGCACGCTGCCCCATGGGACCGTGGAAGATGTGCGCAACGAGATCCTCGACCGGATTCGCGTGGCGGGCGGGAACGGCGGTCTGGTGATCTGCCCGGCCAACCATGTGCAGAACGACACACCGCTCGACAACCTGCTGGAGGTCTATCGGGCGGCCGGGTCTTTCACGGAGTAGCATCGATCATTATCGATCCGAAAAACCGGGGCTGTATTCACGGCCCCGGTTTGCGGTTGCATACATTCCCGCCGCAGTAGTCGGATTGCGATATCTTGAGGGGATCCGCCTGTTCCGGCACTTAACGGGCAGCCGCTGTTGTTAACCGACGACTTGGATCGCGGAACAAAAAAACACCTGAAGCCGCATGCGGTTCAGGTGTTGGTGGGGATGGCGGGAATCGAACCCGCATGACCTTGCGGCCGACAGATTTTGAGTCTGTTGCGTCTGCCAGTTCCACCACATCCCCGTGGTGCCGAAATCCTATCAAAGAGTATCACAGCCTCTTGAAAACCGTCAATCGATAGGATATCATCATTCCGAAAAGAGCCTTTTAATCCGTCCCGTGAGGCTGGAAGGGCGTATCAAAGAGACAACGGGCGCACATCCTCGGATGCGTCTTGGCTTGTGGATATGCTGGCAGCCTTCCGTTCGCACGGAGGGTTTTTTTGTACCGGACACTCCGTCCGCGAGTATCGGACGGGTCGGAAGGGAGGAGTCGGCATGATCGAAAAAGCGCTGCTGATGGATGCAGCCGCGATGGAGCGCGCCCTGACGCGGATCTCACATGAGATCCTGGAGCGCAACAAAGGTGCACAGGGAATCTGTCTCATCGGAATCCAGCGGCGGGGGGTCGCCCTCGCGCATCGGCTGGCCAGTGCAATCGGAAAAATCGAGGGAATGGTTCCGGAGCAGGGCGAGCTCGACATCACGTTCTATCGGGACGATCTGAGCATGCTTTCCGAACATCCCGTGGTCAACGGCACTTCGATTCCATTCGTGATCAACGGCAGACATATCATTCTCGTCGACGATGTGCTCTATACCGGCAGAACCGTGCGGGCCGCCATCGAGGCGCTGTTCGACATGGGACGCCCCGCGAGTATCCAGCTGGCCATCCTGGTGGACCGCGGTCATCGGGAACTGCCCTTTCGAGCGGACTACATCGGCAAGAACGTCCCGACATCCAATTCCGAGATCATCCATGTGCAGGTGGTTGAATTCGACGGCAAAGACCAGGTAGTGCTGTGCGACCGCGCGCAAATCCCGGAGAGGGGAAGGTAGACGATGCGACTGCAGTCAAAGGACCTGTTGGGTCTTCGTGAGACCCCCCCGGAGGATATCGCGCTGATTCTGGAAACCGCTGCCTCGATGAAGCGCGTGCTTCGCTCCCCCAGCAAGAAAACCACCCATCTGCAGGGAAAGTCCGTCGTCACCCTGTTTTACGAGAACAGCACCCGGACCCGGCTGTCCTTTGAAATGGCATCCAAATTCATGGGGGCGGCCTCCGCGAACATCGCAGCCACCGGCTCCAGCGTCAGCAAAGGGGAGTCGCTCATCGATACCGCCCGGACGATCGACAACATGGCGACCGATATCCTGGTCATGCGGCACAGCCAGTCCGGGGCGCCGCACCTGATCGCTCCGCTGGTGGACGCATCGGTGGTGAACGCGGGGGACGGCATGAACGAACACCCTACGCAGGCGCTGCTGGACATGTTCACGATCCAGGAAAAACTCGGGGATCTGCGGGGTCTCGAGATCGCGATCGTCGGCGATCTCGCGCACTCCCGGGTATTGCGGAGCAACACCTACGGCCTCTTGAAGATGGGCGCGTCCGTTCGGGTCGCCGGGCCGGCCACCCTGATTCCGCCCGGATTGGCCCAGCCCGGAGTGCAGATATGCGCGAATGTCCGGGAAGCCTGCCGCGGCGCGGATGCCGTCATGGCGCTTCGGCTGCAGCTGGAACGTCAAAAGAGCGCGCTTTTCCCCTCGGTGTCCGAGTACGCCGCATTCTTCGCGCTGGATGCGGCTGCACTGTCGGAAGCGAAACCGGGCGCGCTGGTGATGCATCCGGGGCCCTGCAACCATGGAGTGGAAATGCCGACCGCCATCTACGATTCCGACCGGTCCGTCATCAACGAGCAGGTCACGAACGGCGTCGCCGTACGCATGGCGGTGATGTACCTGCTGATCGCAAGGAGGAACGAGGCATGAACATCGACATCCTGCACGGGACCGTCGTCGATCCCGCCGTCGGATCGTCAGGGGTCCGCGACATCTGGATCCGGAACGGCCGGATCGCCGCATCGCCGGAAGGACAGGCGGACAGGACCCTCGACGCGGCCGGCCTGATCGTGATGCCGGGCATGGTGGATGCCCACTGCCATCTCCGCGATCCGGGATTCACGTACAAGGAGGACATCGCAACCGGCACGGCCAGCGCGGCGCGGGGCGGGTATACGTCCGTCGCCTGCATGGCCAACACTCTGCCGGTCTGCGACAATCCGGCGGTCGTCGGGTACATCCGCTCAAAAGCCGCCCGTGTCGGAGCGGTGAATGTCTTCCCCATCGGCGCCGCGAGCAAGAACCTGGAGGGAAAGGAACTGGCGGAGATCGGGCTGATGGCCGAAGAGGGGATCGTCGCGGTATCGGACGACGGCAAACCGGTCGCCTCGGCGGATTTCATGCGCAAGGTCATGCTGTACGCTTCCGACTTCGGGCTCACGGTCATCTCGCATTGCGAAGACCCGACATTGTCGGACGGAGCTGTCAACGAGGGAGGACTGTCCACCCGCATGGGGCTGCGCGGAGTTCCTTCCGTATCCGAGGAAGTCATGGTCGCACGCGACGTGCTGCTGGCGGAGTATCTCGGACTGCCTGTGCACATCGCCCACGTGAGCACCGCCGGCAGCGTGCGCATCGTCCGGGAAGCCAAGTCGCGCGGCGTACGGGTCACCTGTGAAACCTGCCCGCACTACTTTGTGCTGACCGAAGAGGCGTGTGCCGGCTACAACACCCTGGCCAAGGTCAATCCACCCCTGCGGAGCGAGGCGGACCGTCTGGCGGTGATCGCCGGCATCGCGGACGGCACGATCGATATGATCGTCACCGACCATGCCCCCCATCATGAAGACGAAAAACTCATCGAGTTCAGTCTGGCGGCGAACGGTTTCATCGGATTTGAAAGCGCGCTCCCGCTGATTCTGGAGCATCTGGTGCGACCGGGTGTGATATCCCTGGAGCGGATGGCCGAGCTGACCGCCTCCAATCCGTCGGCGCTGCTGCACCTCGACCGCGGTACGCTTCAGCCGGGACGGCCTGCGGACATCGTGGTAGCGGATCCCGAAGAGGAATGGGTGTTCGATCGGTACGGCACGGCTTCGCGCTCCGCCAACTCGCCGTTCCACGGAATGCCGATGCGGGGCCGTGCGAGATGGACGATTGTATCCGGGGAGGTGGCATATGAGCCTGTTCGCTGATCGGTTGTCCGACGCAGTCGCCCGGATGGGCAATCCGACCGTCATGGGACTGGATCCGATGCTGGAGTACGTCCCGGACAGCCTGATCAGCCGTGCGGCTGCGAAAGGCGGGACACCCGCCGAAATCGCTGCGGACGCCCTGCTGGCGTTCAACTGCCGGCTGATCGACGCGACCATGGACATCGTACCCGCCGTGAAGCTCCAGAGCGCGTACTATGAGATGTACGGCCCCCCCGGTGTACGGGCCTTCGCGGACACCATAGCCTACGCCGGGGGCAAAGGAATGCTGGTGATCGCGGACTGCAAACGGAACGACATCGGATCCACCGCCGAGGCATACGCAACCGCCTATCTGGGCCGGACGCGGCTCCCGGGAGGGCAGGAGGCGCCGATGTTCGGGGCGGATGCGCTCACGGTCAACCCGTACTTCGGGCTGGACGGGATCGAGCCGTTCCTCGTGCTTTGCAGGCAGGAGGGAAAGGGAATCTATATCCTGGTCCGGACGTCCAATCCTTCCGCAGGGGAATTCCAGGATATGGAGCTGGCCAACGGAAACCGTCTGTATGAGCATGTCGCCGACCAGGTCGCCCGCTGGGGGGCGGGGATTCTGGGACGATGCGGGTATTCGTCGGTCGGGGCGGTGGTCGGGGCGACCTGGCCCGAGCAGGCGGAGAGTCTGCGGCGGCGCCTCCCGGGCGTTCCGTTCCTCATCCCCGGCTATGGAGCGCAGGGAGGGGCGGCGGCGGATGTCTGCGCCGGTTTCGACGCAACGGGAGGCGGCGCGCTGGTCAATGCGTCCCGCAGTCTGATGTGCGCATGGCGCAAGACAGCCGACATGGACAAGGAACGTTTCGACGAGGCATGCCGGGCGGAGGCGGTCCGGATGCGGGATGAGATCCGGCTGGCACTGGAAAAGGCCGATAATAGCGGAGAATGACCGCCGGCAGGCAGAAAACGGGGAAGTCTGATATGCAACAAGCCAGATTGATCTTCGAAAACGGGTGGGAAGTCACCGGCGAGTCCGTGGGAGCTGCCGGACGCACCGTCGGGCGGCTCGTGCCGCACACCGACATGACCGGCTATCAGGAGCTGCTGTCCGATCCGGCATGCAGGGGGCAACTCGTCTGCATGACCTATCCGCTGATCGGAAATGTCGGAGTCAGCGAAAGCTTCAATTCGTCCGGACGCATCCAGCCGCGCGGACTGGTCTTCCGGGAAGCGCAGCCCCTATACAGCAACTGGATGGGGGAGCGGTCGTTTACCGAATGGATTTCCGAAGCGGGAGTCGTCGCGGCGAGCGGCATGGACACCCGTGAGATCATGCGCCGGTTGCGTGTCGAAGGCGGCATGAACGCCGTTCTGACGACGTTTCCGGATGACCGGACCGAGACCATGGCTGCGTTGGCCCGCAGTGCCGCGACAGGAGGCGAACTCGACATCCTGTCGTCCGGGGCGCCGCGCATTCTGGACCCCCTTGCGGAAGCGGAATTTGAAGTATGCGTCATCGACCTCGGAATGAGGCAGGATTTTGCGGACTATCTGCGCGCCAGGGGAGCGAGACTGACGATCCTTCCGTACAGGACATCGGCGGAAAGCATCCTCGCGCGTCGCCCATCCGGAGTGATGGTGTCGCCGGGACCCGCGTTTTCTGACGAAGAAATCGCTCCTACGATCCGGGCACTCCGCGAACTGGCCGGCAAAGTGCCGCTCCTCGGTGTCGGAAGCGGATTCACCGCGCTCGCGATGGCGTACGGATGGCAGCCGACCGCGATGGCGCACGGACACCACGGCGCCAACCATCCCGTCCGGGACGAGCACTCCGGCCGCACGTTCATCACGCATCAGAACCACTGGATCGGATTCGAGAGCGGGGCACGACCGCCCGATCCGGCGCAAGCCATCACGTATCGCAACGTCAACGACCAATCGATCGAAGGGGTACGGTTCGCTGAAGGTTCAAGCGGTGTGCAGTTCACACCGGACGACCACCTGGAAGACTACGGGACGGGATATATCTGGGAAGAATTCCTGACCGCCATGCAAAGGAGCGTATAGTTCATATGCCGAAAAGAACGGATATCCGTAAAGTCATGGTGATCGGTTCGGGTCCCATTGTGATCGGGCAGGCGGCGGAGTTCGATTATGCCGGTACGCAGGCCTGCCGCACCCTCAAGCAGGAGGGGTTCGAGGTCGTCCTGGTCAACAGCAACCCCGCGACCATCATGACCGATACAAACATGGCGGACAAAGTGTACATCGAGCCGCTGCAGATCGACGTGGTCAAACGCATCATGGTGGATGAGCACGTCGATGCGCTGCTCGCAACCCTGGGCGGGCAGACCGGCCTGAACTTCGCCATGGAACTCGCGGAGTCCGGATTTCTGGACGAGCAGGGGATCCGTCTGCTGGGAACCCCTGCCGACGGCATCCGGATGGGGGAGGACCGGGAGGAATTCCGCGCGGCGATGATGCGGATCCAGGAACCCTGTATCCCGTCCGGAACCGCGGAGAGCGTCGAGCAGTGCCTGGCACTCGCGGAACGGATCACCTATCCGGTCATTGTGCGGCCCGCATTTACCCTCGGAGGCACCGGCGGGGGGATCGCGGAAGATCCGGAGAGTCTGCGGGAGATCGCGGAAACCGGCCTCAAGGCCAGCCGGGTCCGACAGGTTCTGATTGAAAAGTGCATCTCCGGCTGGAAGGAGATCGAGTTCGAGGCGGTCCGTGACGCCATCGGGAACGCCATCACCATCTGCAGCATGGAAAACTTCGATCCCGTCGGCATCCACACCGGCGACTCGATTGTCGTGGCCCCCGCACAGACCCTGACGGACAAGGAATACCAGTCTCTCCGGTCCGCGGCGCTGAAGATCGTCGGCGAGCTCCGGATCGCCGGCGGATGCAATGTCCAGTTCGCGCTGCACCCGACCAACGGGGAATACGCGGTCATCGAAGTGAATCCGCGTCTGTCGCGCTCCTCCGCGCTGGCGTCCAAGGCGACCGGATACCCGATCGCCAAAGTCGCGTCGAGAATCGCGATCGGGTACACGCTGGACGAGATCCCCAATGAAGTCACCGGGACGACCTGCGCCTGCTTCGAGCCCGCGGTCGACTACATCGTCACCAAGATCCCCAAATGGCCGTTCGACAAATTCGTCAAGGCGAAACGCACCCTCGGAACGCAGATGAAGGCGACCGGGGAAGTTATGTCCATATCCAACACGTTCGAGGCCTCCCTCATCAAGGCGGTCCGCTCCCTGGAACTCGGTTTCCTCGGTCTGGACATTCCTTATGTCAAGGAACTGAGCGACGGAGAGATCCGTTCGCAGATCGGCGTGGCCGACGACCGGCGCCTGTTCGTCATCGCCGAGGCGCTGCGCAGGAACGTGAGCACCATCGATGAGATCTATGCGGTAACAATGATCGATCCGTTCTTCCTGCGCAAGGTCGGCAACATCGTCGAACTCGAAGAGCACTTGAAAACCGCCCCGCCTCTCGGGAAAGAGCTCATGAAGCGCTGCGTGCGATACGGGTTTGCGGACACGTATGTCGCCCGGTTGACCGGCACCTCCCCCGATGAGGTCCGTGAAAAGAGAAAAGGGTTCGGACTGCTGCACACCTACAAGATGGTCGACACCTGTGCCGGGGAGTACGACGCGCGGACACCGTATTTCTACTCGACGTTCGACATGCGGAACGAGGCGGTCCCTTCAGACCGGAAAAAGGTGCTGGTCATCGGATCCGGCCCGATCCGCATCGGGCAGGGGATCGAGTTCGACTACTGCTCCGTCCACTCGGTCTGGGCTCTGAGGGAACTCGGGTATGAGGCGATCATCGCGAACAACAATCCCGAAACCGTCTCCACCGACTACGACACATCCGACCGGCTGTATTTCGAGCCGCTCACGTCGGACGATGTCCGCGCCATCATCGAAAACGAGAAACCGGACGGCTGCATCTGCCAGTTCGGCGGCCAGACCGCGATCAAACTCATCAAGGCGGTGTCGGATATGGGAGTGCCGATCCTCGGCACCTCCGCGGACATGGTCGATGCCGCGGAGGATCGCGAGCGGTTCGATGCGATCGTCGAAGCCTGCGGGATCAAACGTCCGCAGGGCGCGACCGTCTTCACGACCGGCGAGGCGCTTTCCGCAGCCGCTGCGATCGGATACCCGGTGCTGATCCGTCCTTCCTACGTATTGGGCGGACAGGGTATGACGATCGCCTACAACGATGATGACGTGCGGGAATACATGGATATCATCAATATCAACGTACAGGAGCATCCAATCCTGATCGACAAGTACCTTATGGGGGTCGAACTCGAGGTGGACGCTGTATCCGACGGGGATGAAATCCTGGTCCCGGGCATCATGGAGCACCTCGAGAGGGCCGGGATCCACTCCGGGGACTCCATCTCGATTTTCCCGGCGTACATCCCGGACCGGTTCCGCGACCAGATCGTGGACTACACCGCAAGGCTTTCCAGGGCACTCCACGTCATCGGACTGATCAACATCCAGTTCATTCTCTACAATGAGGACATCTACGTCATCGAGGTCAACCCCCGTTCCAGCCGGACGGTCCCATACATCAGCAAAGTCACCGGAATCCCCATCGTGGACCTTGCGACACGGGTCATGCTGGGTGCCCCGCTGGCGGATCTCGGGTACGGGACCGGACTGTATGCGCGGTATCCGGCGATCTACGCGATCAAGGCTCCGGTGTTCTCGTTCGAAAAACTGCACAATGTGGACACCAGCCTGGGTCCGGAAATGAAGAGCACCGGCGAGGTTCTTGGGCTGTCGCGCAAATACAGCGAGGCAATGTACAAGGCCATTCTGGCTTCGGGTTTCAAGTTTCCCGAGCGCGGAAGCGGCATCCTGCTCTCGGTACGGGACAGCGACAAGTCGGATCTGCTCCCCTTGGCGCAAAAGCTGTTCGACATGGGATACGAGTTGTACGCCACCGGAGGAACCGCCAACTACCTCAACCGCCACGGCGTTCCCGCCAATACGGTGAGAAAGCTTGAAGAAGACCGCCCCAACGTCCTCTCGCTGGTTTCCGAGAGCAAGGTCAGACTGTTGATCAACACCACGACGACCAGCCTGAAGGACCGCGGCTCCATCCTTCTGCGCAGACACTGCATCGAACACGGCGTACCAACCATCACTTCACTGGATACGCTGGTGGCGGTAAACGAGTGTCTGGAGCGTCAGCTCAAGCCGACGGACCTGACTCCGCTGGAGATCCGCGCGTTCTCGGCAATCGTGGCGGATACCCGCGGGAACTTCCTGCCGCTCAACGAAATGCCGACGCAGAACGCCATGTTGAAAAAGTGATGGACGGCGCACGGAAAACCGTACCGGCCGATGTTTCGGCTGAACTGCTCCGGAACGAGCGTCTCGCGGAGGGATTCGCGCTGCTGACGCTGCGGGCGCCTGCCGTCGCTGCTGCAGCGCATCCCGGTCAGTTTGTCAATATCTCCTGCGACCGGTTCCTGCGACGGCCGTTCGGCATTGCCGCGGCAGATCCCGACGAGGGAACGATCCAGGTCGGAATCCAGATCAAGGGGGAGGGGACGCGCGATCTCGCCGGACGCCGGCCGGGCTCCGTGATGGAAGTCCTCGGTCCGCTCGGACGGGGATTCTCACTGGATGGGATCGACACGCTGGTCGTGATGGCGGGCGGCACCGGTCTCTTCCCGGCGCTGTTCCTGCTGTCGCATGCCCGCTCTGCGGGTTTGCGGACCATCGCATACTGCGGATTCCGGTCCGCGGGCACGGCGTTCCTCACCGACCGGGTCGAAGCGGTGAGCGATACCTGCCGCTTCTCTTCGGATCTCGGAGACCTGGGCTTCCACGGCACCTGCGTGGATGCGCTGTGCAAGACCTCGCTCACCGACGGCGGGACCTGTACCGTCTCCGGTTGCTCCTCGCCCGCGGAGCGGATGCTGCTGGCCGCCATCGGTCCGATGCCGATGATGGATGCGGCGCGAAGGCAGGCGGAACATCTGGGCATCCCTTGCCAGGTTTCGCTGGAGGAAAGAATGGCCTGCGGCATCGGGGTATGCCTCGTCTGCGCCTGCAAGACGCGGCCTACGCTGCCGGACACACGCCACCATCATTCACGGTGCTGCGCGGACGGACCGGTGTTCAAGGCGGAGGATGTGGTATGGGAGTAGACACCTCGGTACGGATCGGCACGCTCCTTCTTCAGAATCCGGTGATGCCGGCATCCGGGACGTTCGGATTCGGGCGGGAGATGGCGGACATCTGGGATATCCGCCAGTTGGGCGCGATCGTGTCCAAAGGCGTGACACCGCTGCCGCGGGAAGGAAACGACGCGCCCCGCGTCGCGGAGACCGCCTGCGGAATGCTCAACAGCGTCGGACTGCAGAATCCGGGGATCGACGCCTTCATCCGGGACGAGCTTCCGTTCATGTCGGCGCTCGGAGTGCCGGTGGTGGTCAACGCCGCGGGGCACTGTGCCGAGGATTAT
The DNA here is from genome assembly GCA_017997315.1 of Clostridia bacterium. Lineage (GTDB taxonomy): Bacteria > Bacillota > Clostridia > Saccharofermentanales > UBA5734 > JAAYKS01. Next base: position 1,786 of record JAGOFF010000031.1, on the reverse strand, counting down.
GCGGCCATCTGCGAAAAGCTCGACTCCACACCTGTGGCCGCCATCGAACTCAACCTGTCCTGCCCCAATGTCCGGACCGGATGCATGAACATCGGAACCGACCCGGCACAGGTCTGCCTTGCGGTCCGGGCCGCCCGCGCCGCCACCTCCAAACCGCTGTGGGTCAAGCTGACCCCCAACGTCACGCACATCACCGATATCGCCGGAGCCGCGGAAGCCAGCGGCGCCGATGCGGTCAGCCTGATCAACACCCTCCTCGGAATGCGGATCGACATCCGGACCCGCCGGCCGGTACTGGCAAACAACACAGGGGGGCTCTCGGGGCCTGCCGTCTTTCCGGTTGCGCTGCGAATGGTGAACGAAGTCGCCCGCGCAGTACGCATTCCGGTCATCGGGATCGGCGGAATCCGCTCCGGAGAGGATGCGCTCGAGATGATCCTGGCCGGGGCGAGTGCCGTGGAAGTCGGCACGGCAAACCTCATCCGGCCGACAGCCTGTCAAGACATCATCCGCGAGTTTCGGAATCTCATGGATGAATACCATATCGACTCCGTAGAAGAGGTCATCGGGACCGCACTGCGCTGGGGCGAATCCATCCGGACATGACAGGGGAGGGCAGAAGAATGAGCGACCGAGCCATGGTCACCGAGGCGATTTTCCGCACGGAAGCGATCCGTGTAAGTGATCCGGATCAACCGTTCTGGTACACATCGGGCACCCTCGGTCCGTACTACATCAATACCCATTTCCTTTTTGGCGGAGAAGCCGCGGCGAACCGGCTGCTGTCGCGCATCGAAGCTCTGTCGGCGGGGGATCCCGCCATCTTCGCCGCAAGCCTTCTTGAGGATCTGACGGCGCAGTATGACCTGGACGCGACCTACCGAGGCGTCATCGATGCGATGGTCCGCATGGCCGGACCGCTCCCGGCGGACTTTGTTTCAGGGGGCGAACGCAGGGATTTCTTTTTCTCATTGCCGGTTGCAAACCGGTTGGGCAAGCCGCATCTGTCCGTGTTCAAGGATGGCCGATGTGTGCTTGCCGATCCGGACGGGGGGAACGCCCGCGCCGTCCGGCCGGATGCCGGCGGCGCGTTGGCGGGGCATCGGGCGCTTCATGTGGCCGATATCGTGACGCAGGCCGCAAGCTTCACGCGCGCCTGGATTCCGACCGTACACTCTCTGGGCGCTTCGATGCCGGCGGCAATGGCCGTGATCGACCGGAACCAGGACGGCCGGTCCAATCTTCAGGCTGCGGGAACGGAGCTGCATACCCTGGTGGACATCGACGATACGCTCTTTTCCGCGGCAGCCCGCAACGGCATCCTGTCGGGCGCCCAGCTGGAGACCGTACGCGCCTTCAACCGGGATCCCGCCAAGTACATGCGCGACTTCCTCCATACGCACCCGGACTATCTCCGCGGGCAGCTGGCGGCAGGCGGAAAAAGCCGGGAACGCGCCCTGCTCTGCATTTCGAACGGATACGCGGAAATGCCCGCGTCCGACGGTCTGTGATTGGAGTCCGACCGGAAATCCCGGACTTTGACGGCATGCCGGTCCGTTGGATCCGTTCCGGACGGCGCACCCTCTCGCTGACCCTCCATCCGGAAGGCTGGCTGGAACTCCGGTCGCCCCTCCGCATGTCCCGGAGCCGCGCCGCCGCATTCCTGTTGTCCAAAGCCGCCTGGATCCGCAGCCGGAAAGAACGGATGCTCGGCATGATTCCCGCGGACCGCAGCAAACCGGGCAGGGAAGAGGAAATGCGCTTTCGCCGCAAAGTGAGCCAGCTG
>JAGOFF010000266.1 GCA_017997315.1 Clostridia bacterium | reverse complement strand
AACAGGTCGAGCTCCTTGCCGAGTTTCCGGTGGTCCCGGTTCTTCGCCTCCTCGAGCCGGAGCAGCCACTGCTCGAGGTCTTCCGCCTTTTCAAACGCGGTGCCGTAGACGCGCTGGAGCATTTTGTTCTTCTCGTTGCCGCGCCAGTAGGCGCCGGCCAGACTCAGAAGCCGTACGTGACGGACACGGCCGGTCGATGGGAGATGCGGGCCGGCGCACAGGTCGACGAACTCGCCCTGCCGGTAGAAGCTGATCTCCTCATCAGCGGGCAGATCCTCGATCAGGAGGCGTTTGTACGGTTCCCCGGCCTCCTCCGCCCAGCGCAGCGCCTGATCGCGCGGAAGCGTATAGCGGGTGACGGGCAGGTCTTCCCGGATGATCGCCTCCATCTCCTGCTGGATCCGCGCGAGGTCGTCCGGTCCGAACGGGGTTTCGGGATCAAAGTCGTAGTAGAAACCGGTTTCAATGGCGGGTCCGATCGCCAGCCGGACGGAGGAACCGTACAGTCTTTTCACGGCCTGCGCGAGGACGTGGGAGGCGGTATGCCGGAGCGCCGCGCGTCCCGGCTCGTCCTCGAACGTATAGAACACAATGGATCCGTCCTTCCCGGCAGGCCGGGACATGTCACGGACTTCCCCGTCCAGGGCATACGCCAGAGCGTCCTTCCGCAGGCGCGTTCCGATCCTCCCGGCGATCTCCGAGCCGGTCGATCCGGCCGGAACCATCAGGATGCGGCTGTCGGGCAATGTGAGTCGGATCTCTTCCATACAGGTCTCCTTTCGCGGTTGCGCGGACATGAAAAAGACCGCGCCTGTGTCTTCACACAGGGACGGTCTCGTAAGCCCGCGGTTCCACCCCGATTGCGCGGCATTCCCGCCGCGCCACTCACCCGGCGCATCACGCAGACGCCGGACTGCGTCATCCGATCAGGGGGCGGTTTTCGCCGGATGCCTCCGACCGCACTTGCAGCCATGGTGCGGACTCTCTGCCGGAGGGGGATCCCGGGTACTCTTCCCCATCGCTTCGGATGGTTTCTCAGTCTACGCTCTTTGACGGATTTGTCAACCGGTACAGGTAATGAAGCATATCGCCGGAGTAGAACCGTGCGGTGAACTCCTTGACTTTCGTCATTCCGATCCGCGACGCCACCCGCTGCGAGGCGTAGTTGTCAGCCTTGATCAGGCAATGGACGACATCCGCGCCGAGGACGCCGAACGCATACTCCCGGCAGCCGGCCGCGGCTTCCGTCGCGTACCCCTGATGCCAATGCCGTTTCTTGAACAGATATCCGATCTCGAGGAGCATCTCCCCCTCGCACGGCTGCATGGTCAGTCCCGTCTGTCCGACCATCTCGCCGGAAGACTTGAGGATGACGGCCCACAGCCCGAAACCGAGCTCCCTGTATCGCGTGAACTGCCGATTCAGCCACTTTTGCACGTCTTCTTCGCTGAAATCATGATCGTACGCGTACATGACCTCCGGATCCTGCAGGATCTCCCGCAGGTCCGGCAGATCGGCCGGCGTGAACTCACGGAGGATCAGCCGTTCTGTCTCAAGGATCATGGGAACCTCCTTCCTGCCGGATCGGGCAGGACCAGGCTGCGACGAGCAAAATTATAAGTCGTGCCGTCGAGGTGTGTCAAAGAAGAAAAAGCCGGCCCCGATCCGGTAGATTCCAGATCGGGGCCGACACGGGTTTCGCTCGTTGAAAGGCGTTCCGAAGGGTTCCTCAACCTCCGAACATCGCAAGCAGGAATCCCGCCGCGACCGCCGATCCGATGACCCCGGCGACGTTCGGGCCCATGGCGTGCATGAGCAGGTAGTTGCTTGGATTGGCACGCTGCCCTTCCACCTGGGATACACGGGCGGCCATCGGGACCGCGGACACTCCCGCGGATCCGATCAGCGGATTGACCTTGCCGCGGGTCACGAAGTACATGAGCTTCCCGAACAAGGTACCGCCGACCGTGCTGAAAATGAAGGCGAACAATCCAAGCAGGATGATCTTGATCGTCTCAAGCTGCAGGAAGCGCTCGGCGTTCGCGGTGGCGCCGACCGTCACCCCCAGGAAGATCGTCACGATGTTGATCAACTCGTTCTGGGCGGTCTGGGAGATGCGGTCCACCACACCGGATTCACGGAACAGGTTTCCGAGCATCAGCATTCCGATCAGCGGGGCGACCGAGGGCAGCAACAGCACCGACACGACCGTGACCACGATCGGGAAGATGATCTTCTCGGTCTTGGAAACCGGACGGAGCTGGCCCATGACGGTCGAGCGTTCCTTCTTTGTCGTGAGCAGGCGCATGATCGGGGGCTGGATCAACGGAATCAGCGCCATGTAGGAGTACGCCGCAATGGCGATCGGACCCAGGAGTTCGGGCGCCAGCCGGGTGGTCAGGAAGATGGCGGTCGGGCCGTCCGCCCCGCCGATGATCCCGATGGAGGCCGCCTGCTGCACGTTGAAGCCCAGCATGCGCGCGACCGTGAACGCGATGTAGATGCCGAACTGCGCGGCGGCGCCCAGCAGAAGGCTCGACGGACGCGCGATCAGCGGGCCGAAATCGGTCATCGCGCCGATCCCGAGGAAGATCAGGGAGGGATAGATACCGAGCTTGACCCCCTGATACAGGTAGTACAGGAGCCCTCCGGGTTGTCCGTCCGCAGGAGCGGCCATCAGCCCGGCTACCGGCAGGTTCGCCAGCAGGACGCCGAATGCGATCGGCAGCAGCAGCAGCGGCTCGAACTTTTTCACGATCGCGAGGTAGATCAGAACGCAGGCTACGCCGATCATGATCGCCTGCTGGATGGTCAGCGCGGAGAATCCGGAATCCAGCCAGATCTTTTCCAGTGTATCCAAAAACATCCCGGTTCCCCCTTACTGGATGACCAGCAGGGGATCGCCGGTCTGGACGGCGGCACCCTTGGCCGTCAGCACCTGAACGACGGTTCCGCTGCGGGTCGCCACGATCTCGTTCTCCATCTTCATGGCCTCAAGCACGAGCACGACCTCGCCGGTTGAGACCGGATCGCCCGGCTGCTTGAAGACGCCGAGGATGGTGCCCGGCATCGGGGACGCGATCGTATCGCTGCCTGCAGGGATAGCGGATGCGGACGGCTTCGCCGCGGCAGGAGCCGGCGCGGCGGGAACCGACGGGGCCGGTGCGGCGGCGGTATCCGTTATCGACAGTACCCGTGCTTCGCCCTCCTCGACTTCCACTTCGTAATTCTTGTTGTTGAGGGTCACCACGTACTTCATGCCGTTTCTCCTTCGTCCATTGCACGGATGGATTTAAAGTATAGCCGCGCGGGATCGATGCCGG
>JAGOFF010000030.1 GCA_017997315.1 Clostridia bacterium | reverse complement strand
GATCCCGCTGCTTGCGTTCGCGCGCGCCGAGGTACGCAAGGTCGATTATGCGCTGCTTCTGACGTTTGTGTTCTTTTTTGTTTTCATCGGGAACATCACCCGGATCCCTGCGGTCAGCGGAACCATGCGGTCCCTGCTGACCGGGCCCCGGACGGTGTTCCTGGCGGGTGCCGGACTCAGCCAGGCCATCTCCAATGTGCCGGCCGCGATCCTGCTGTCCGGTTTCACCGGGGACGTCCGGTCGCTGCTGCGCGGGGTGGACGTCGGCGGATGCGGCACGCTCGTCGCCTCGCTGGCTTCGCTCATCTCCTACAAGGCTTACCTGCGCGCGAATCCCGGACTCGGATCCCGGTACGTCGTTCTTCATACGCTCGTCAACCTTCCGTTCCTGGTCCTGCTGACGGTCTTTTGCCTGGCGATCCAATAGCGGCGATCCTTCGGGATCGCCGGGTGATCTCCCGGGACCGCCTGACGCGCGTGTCCTGGGGCACATCCGGACCGGGGCGCCGTGCTAAAATGGAGGTGTCCGCACACTTCCCAAGAGAGAGATACGGAGGATCGGGAGATGCCGCACAACCCCACAGACATGCTGGTACGCCTGTACGACCTGCCGGAAACCGGAAGTCCGGAGTCCCTGGCTGCGCTTGGGGACGTATCCATCCGGCGCGCGATGCATATCGACCGCGACCGGATCGTCGAGTACGTCGCGACGCATTTTTCCGCCGGTTGGCGCAGCGAGTGCCAGGCCGCTTTTTCCCGGCAGCCCGCGTCGATGTTCATCGCGGTGCGGGAGCGTGAAATCGTGGGATTCGCCTGCTACGACTGTACCGCCAAGGGGATGTTCGGACCAACCGGGGTGACCGCGGAGTTCCGCGGCCGCGGGATCGGGACCGGACTGCTGCGCGCCTGCCTGCTTGCCATGCGGGACGAGGGATACGCCTATGCCGCCATCGGGTGGGTGACCGACGCCCTGGAATTCTATACAAAGACCGTCGGAGCCGTTCCGATCCCCGACTCGCATCCCGGCATCTACCGCCGCATGATCGGGATGGGTTGAGGTCACCGGACGGGGAAGGGGGCAGGGATATGACGGGTTCCATCATTGCTCGCCTGATCGCGTTCGACCGGGGGGACCGGAGACGGATCGGCCATGCGTTCAAGGTCACGGGATACGCCGCGGCGATCGCGTCGGGGGAGAAGGTGTCCGGCGGGGACAAACGCATCCTCGAGGCCGCCGCCATCCTGCACGACATCGGGATCCTGCCCGCGCTCGCCAAATACGGACACGCCCGGGGGGAAGCCCAGGAGGAACTCGGACCGCCCGAGGCGCGCAGGATCCTGGCGTCGCTCGACTGGTCCGACGAAGACATCCGGAGGGTCGAGTTCCTCATCGGCCACCACCACTCCTACGATGTCGAAGGCGGACTGCTGCTGCAGATCCTGATCGAGGCGGATTTTCTGGTCAACATCGACGAGGGGGTCTATCCGGACCTGTCGCCCGTGTCCCTGCGGGACCGGCATTTCCGCACGCCTTCCGGCATCGCGGTTTTCAACGCGCTGTATCCGCACAGCAAGACATGACGCGCATCGCCGCGCAGATCCATGACCATGGGAGGTGTCCCGATGTCCGCGAAACCGATCCGCAAAACCAAGATCATCTGCACGCTCGGCCCCTCCACGGACGACGAGGCGGTCCTCGAATCCATGATCCGCGCGGGCATGAACGTGGCCCGGCTCAACTTTTCCCACGGTACCCGCGAGGAACACGAGCGGCGGTTGGACATGGTCAAGCGCCTGCGCGCGCGCCTCGGCGTCCCGGTCGCGCTCATGATCGACACCCGGGGTCCGGACGTGCGGATCTGCCGGTTTGACAACCACTTCATCGAACTGACCGCGGGGGCGGAGTTCATCCTGACGTCCGAGAGCTGCGACGGCAACTGCAGCCGGGTCGGGGTGACGTACCGCGACCTGCCGCAAAGCGTGTCGCCCGGCGAGACGATCCTGCTGGACGACGGGCTGATCCGCCTGCGCGTCCGTGAAGTGCGCGGATGCGAGATCGTCTGCACCGTCGAGATCGGCGGCATCCTCGCGGACAACAAGAGCCTGCACGTGCCCGGACGCAGCCTGTCGATCCCGTTCATGCGGGAGAACGACCTCCGGGACCTCGAGTTCGCGGCGCGCAGCGGATTCGACTACATCGCGGCTTCTTTTGTGCGCAGCCCGGCGGACGTCCTGGAAATCCGTGCGGTGCTCGAGAACCACGGGGCGCGCGACATCCGCATCATCGCCAAGATCGAAAACGCGGAGGGCGTTGCGAACGCGGACAGCATCCTGGGTGTTTCGGACGGTGTGATGGTCGCGCGGGGAGACCTGGGGGTCGAGGTCGACTACGTCGAGATCCCGAGCATCCAGAAGGACCTGATCAAGCAGGCGCTCGCCCGCGCCCGGATCTCGGTCGTCGCCACCCAGATGCTCGAATCCATGATTGTCTCGCCCCGCCCGACCCGTGCCGAAATCAGCGACGTGGCCAACGCCATCTACGACGGGACCAGCGCGATCATGTTGTCCGGCGAGACCGCGGTCGGCCGGTTTCCGGTTGAAGCGGTGCAGGCCATGGCGAACATCGCGGAACGCACCGAGCGCGACATCGACTACCGCAAGCGCTTTGCCCAGATCGAACAGCCCGGCAACCGGGACATCACCGACGCGATCTCGCACGCGACCTGTTCGATCGCCCACCACCTGGGCGCCGCCGCCATCGTCACCCCGACCCAGACCGGAACGACAGCGATGTCGGTCTCTCGGTACCGGCCTTCCTGCCCGATCGTCGCCTGCACTCCCGAGACCAAGGTCTACCATCAGCTCGCGCTGAGCTGGGGCGTCGTGCCGTACCGGCTCGAGACCGCGCCGAACGACGATGTGCTGCAGTTCCTGGCGGTCCGGACGGTCCGGGAGTCGGGACTGGTCGAGACGGGCGACGTCATCATCACCACCGCGGGGATTCCGCTCGGCGTCTCGGGGACCACCAACACGATCCGTGTCAGCGTGGTGTGACGCCCGTTTCTCGCCGTGCCGCCGCTGCGGACGCGTGGTAGAATGGTGAGGCTGCCCGGAAACCGCTCCGGCGCGGACCGATCTCCCATCCCGACACTGGAGGTATGGACATGGTACTGGTCAAGATCCTCGACAACGGTTCCGCCTGCTGGGGCGAACTCCTCGGGGACACGATCCGGCTGCTCTCCGGACCGCCGTACGCCGGCATCGCATACTCCGGGGAAACCCGCCCCGCCGGCGGCGCGCGGTATCTCGCGCCCTGCGATCCCACCAAGATCGTCGCGGTCGGCAAGAACTACGCCGACCACATCGCGGAACTCGACAGCGTCGTCCCGGAGGATCCCACCATCTTCCTCAAACCGCCCACCGCTCTCAACGATCCGGATGCCGACATTCCGTTGCCGCCGCACGCGGTCTCCCGCAGGATCGACTACGAGGGCGAGCTCGCGTTCGTCGTCTCCCGTACCGCGCGCCATGTGTGCGCACAGGATGCGCCGGGGTACATCCTCGGATACACGATTCTCAACGATGTGACCGCGCGCGACCTCCAGCGCAGGGATGTGCAGTGGACCCGCGCCAAGGGTTTTGACGGGTTCGCGCCGGTCGGGCCGGTCCTCACGGATGCGGTCGACCCCATGGACTGCGGCATCCGGACCCGGATCAACGGCCGGACCGTGCAGAAGTCGAACACCGGCAGGATGCTCTGGGATGTGTACCGGCTGTTTGAATTCATCACCGCGTTCATGACCCTGCTCCCCGGCGACGTCGTCACGACCGGAACCCCCGAGGGGGTCGGCGAGATGACCGACGGAGACGTCGTGGAGATCGAGATCGACGGGATCGGAATCCTGCGGAACCGCGCGGTCTGCCCGTCCGGTACCCCGGACCCCGACCGGCCCGGAACGGTCTGATTTGAAAGGAGTGCTCCCCATGGATATCCTGCAACGTATTTTCCTTTGCGGCGTCGTGCCGGTCATCAAGGTCGCCGAGGCGGCCGATGCGCTCCCGCTGTGCAGCGCACTGCTCGCCGGCGGCATCGACATCGCCGAGATCACGTTCCGGTCGTCCGCGGCGGCCGAAGCGATCGCCCTGGTGTCCGACAGCCTGCCGGACATGCTGACCGGCGCCGGGACCGTGCACAGCGTTCATCAGGCCGAGGAGGCCGTCGAAGCCGGGGCCCGGTTCATCGTCTCACCCGGGCTCAACCCCGAGGTGGTCCGGTACTGCAGGCGGATCGGGATCCCGGTGCTGCCCGGTGTGAGCGGGCCGACCGACCTTGAAACCGCGCTGGAGCTCGGTCTGGACACCGTCAAGTTCTTCCCGGCGGAAAACCTCGGCGGGCTTGCGGCGATCAAGGCGATCTCCGCGGCATACGGCGAAATGCGCTTCATGCCGACCGGCGGCATCAACGAAAACAACCTGACCGACTATGTGCGGCATCCCCGGATCCTCGCCTGCGGCGGGAGCTGGATGGTGTCCGACGCGCTGGTCGCGGCCCGCGACTGGGACGGAATCACCGCGCTGACAAAAAAGGCCGTCCTGCGGCTTCACGGTTTCGAGCTTGCGCATATCGGCATCAACACCGGCAGTCCCGAGGAGGCCGAGAGGGCGGCTCACTTGTTCTCCGCTCTGTTCGGGTGGGAATACCGGCCCGGAGCGAACTCCATCTTCGCCGGCACCGGCGTCGAGATGATGAAAGCCCCCTACTACGGCACAAACGGACACATCGGAATCCGCTGCAACAACGCGGCCCGGGCGCGCGCCTACTTCGAAAAGGCGGGATTCGGATTCCGCGAGGAGTCCGTCCGCCCGGTCGGCGGTCCGCTTAAGACGGTATACTTCTCGGACGAGATCGCCGGATTCGCGCTGCACCTCATGGGTGTCTGAACGCGCGCCCTCCCGCATCCCGGCGAATCCTCCGCATAACAGCCATCAATGACAGAAAGGGAGAACACATCATGTCCCGCATCGTCACTTTCGGTGAAATCATGCTCCGCCTCAAGAGTCCGGGGGCGAACCGCCTGTTCCAGACCCCTGAACTGGAGGGCACGTTCGGCGGAGGCGAAGCCAACGTCGCTGTGTCGCTTGCCCAGTTCGGTCTGGAGACCGCGTTCGTGACCGGGCTTCCCGACAACGACATCGGAACCGCCTGCCTGCGCGAGCTGCGCGGATTCGGCGTGGATGTGACGCACATCCTCCGCCGCCCGGGCCGGATGGGAATCTACTTCCTGGAGGCCGGCGCCAACCAGCGCCCGAGCAAAGTCATCTACGACCGCGACGGATCGACATTCGCCGGACTGCGTCCCGGCGACATCGACTGGGACAAGGTGTTCCAGGGCTGCGGATGGTTCCACTTCACCGGCATCACCCCCGCGGTATCCCAATCCGTCGCGGACGTCACCCTCGAGGCTCTCGCGGCGGCGCGCCGGCTCGGGATCCACGTCTCCTGTGACCTCAACTACCGGAAAAACCTGTGGAAATACGGCAAGACCGCCCAGGAGGTCATGCCGGCGCTTGCGTCGCATGTGGACACCATCATCGCCAACGAGGAGGACTGCCAGAAAGCGCTCGGAATCCATCCGGCCGCATCGGTATCCGGCGGGGGGCTTGACGCGGCCCGCTACCGCGCGATCGCCGAAGAGGTCATGGAGCGTCATCCCAACGTGCGGCGCGTCGCCATCACGCTTCGCGAGAGCCACAGTGCGGATCACAACGACTGGTCGGCGTGCGCGTTCGACGGACGGGAGTTCCATCTCAGCCGCAAATACCGGATCACCGACATCGCGGACCGCGTCGGCGGAGGCGACTCTTTCGCGGCCGGCCTGATCAGCGTGCTCGCACGGGGCGGCACGCTGCCGGACGCCCTTGAGTTCGCGGTCGCCGCAAGCTGTCTCAAGCACTCGGTCAACGGGGACTACAACCGCGTCTCGACCGGCGAGGTCGAAGCGCTGCTTGGAGGCGACGGGTCCGGACGCGTCCAGCGCTGACCGTCCGGGGGAGGGTGCAGGCTTCGCCCGATCCCGGCATTGCCGCAATCCCCTGCTTTCCGGACCCGCCGGCATCCGCGCGGGACGCCATGTGGTACTATCGAAGGAAAGAATGAACGGGGGCGGGGCATCCGTGGCGGAAAGCATCCTCGAAGTCCAGCAGCTCACCCGGCGCTTCGGCGCGCGGACGGCGGTCGACTCGGTCGATCTATATGTAAACGCGGGCGAGCGATATTTGCTCGCCGGCCCGGCCGGAGCAGGCAAATCGACGCTTGTCGCCCTTCTGGCGACCCTGCTGCGCCCTTCCTCCGGCATCGTCAACATCGACGGATTCCAACTGAACCGTGAGAATCACGCCATCCGGGGACGGATCGGAGTGGTGTTTTCCGACGGGATGCTCGACGATCGGCTGACCGTGCGCGAAAACCTGGCCGCACGCGCCGCCTGCTATCGCCTCCGGAAACAGGAAGCCTCGGATGCGGTCGCCCAGGCTGCCGACCGGTCCGGAATCACCGCACGGCTCGGCGTCCGATACGGCCGGCTGGACCCGGCGGACCGGCGGCGTGCGGATTTTGCGCGCGCGCTGCTGACCCGGCCGGCGCTGCTCCTTCTGGATGATCCCGCACGCTGTCTTGACCCCTCGGACGCTTCGGCCGTTTTGGATCTCGCAGCGCGGCTGGCGGCTGAGACCGGTGCCGCGGTGCTGCAGACCGCGCGTACGTTCGACCGGCTCGAAGGTGCGGACCGGATCGGCATCCTGTCCGCAGGCCGGATCCGTGCCGAAGGAACGCCCTCGGAACTGGTGGAACGATTCGCGTCCGATCGTCTCCGGCTGGCCCCGCGCCGCGATGCCGACAGCCGTGCCGCCATCGTGCGGCTGCTGGACGCCGAGGGATACCGCCATTCCGACATTCCGTCGGACGACGGGACGGTGCTGGAGGTTGCGATCGGGAACAGCATGGGCGCGCTTCTTCTCGTCAACCGGGTCGCAGGCTGGATCAGCCGGTTCGAGATGCTCCGCGGCGATCTCGGAGAGGCCTGCGTGAACGCGCTCGATTCGGTCGGCGCGGATCTCGGGACGAAGGGGGGTGCCGTATCATGACCGGGTTTGCCGCACTGTATCGCCGAAACCGGAAAGACGTGTTCCGTTCCCCCTGGGCACCCTTGTACATCGCTGCACCGCTGGTGATTCTGGCCGTCCTGTATCCGCTTTGGATCACGGGGCTGCATGCCGATGCAGCCGCGACTTCAGCCGGCGGTCCGGCGTATGGCGCACGGCTGGCTGCGGTATGGACCGCGGCGGGCGTGCCGGTGACGCTTTCGTTTACCGCCGCCGTCGCGTCGCTTGTGACGTTCGTGCGCGACATGGCCGCACGCAGGACCCGTGACTTCGGCACGACGCTCCTGGGTGCGGGTACACGCGCCGTCGGGTATGCATCCGGCGCGCTGCTGTCCGCTCTGGGTACCGCGGCGGTGTCTTATGCATGTCTTCAGGCCGCCGTCCATATCGGGACCGGCGTTCCCCCGGTTCCCCGCGAACTCCTGTTCGGATTGGGGTATACCCTGCTCGGCGCGGCTAACGCCGCATCGCTCTGTCTGTTGGCTGTTTCGGTCTTCCGGGGCGCGGGCGTCTTTGTCGTGCTCGCGGCGCTGACCGCGTTGCTCCCCGGCTTCCTTACGGGTGCGTTTATACCGGTCGGCGCGCTGCAGGAACCCTGGTCGACGGTCATCCAGTGTTTTCCCCCCTCCCATGCGGTCCTGCTGGCACGGCAGACTCTGACGTGGCGGGCCGCGTCCGGCGTATTCGGTCCCAAGGGCACAGACTTGGCCTGGTACCAGTCCTGGTTCGGGATCGTTGTGGATTGGATGGGACAACCGCTCGCCCCGATCTGGAGCCTCGCGTACCTGTCGGGAAGCGCGCTGCTTTCCCTGGCGGCGGCGTTCCCGCTGCTGGCCCGCGCCTGCCGCCCGGAACGGCTTTTCAAGGATGACAAAGAAAGAAGGTACTGACATGGATACCCCGAAAGAAACCTCCGCGGTCTGCGGACTGTACTGCGATTCCTGCGGGATCTACATCGCCACGACCGAGGAGCCCGGGAGGCTTCCGGCGATCGCGGCGTCCAAGGGGACGACCTCGGAGGGGGTGCGCTGCCTCGGGTGCCGTTCCGCGGTACTGTACCCGTTCTGCCGGGACTGCCGGATGAAGGCTTGCGCCGCACGCAAAGGGATCGATTTCTGCGGGTCCTGCGACGAGTATCCCTGCGGGATCCTGCAGGACTTCCAGCGGCTGAAACCCCACCGGATCGAGTTGTTCGAATCCCTTGAGGACATCCGAGACCATGGCGAAGACGCCTGGCGCGCGCGCATGGATCCGGAATACCGCTGCGCGGCCTGCGGTACGGTCAACACGATCTACGACCTGGAGTGCCGGAACTGCGGACACGTGCCGTCCAATCCCTATGCCGGCCGTCATCGCGCGGAGATCGACGCATACCTCGCGGATCGGGGATAGCCGGCGCACTGCATCCAAACATTGAAAAACACCCCGGATGCCGGAGAGATACCGGTATCCAGGGTGTCCGCCTGCTATGGAGAGCCGGGATCAGCCCTTGCTTCGGATGTATGCGTCGATCCCGTCAGCCGCCCTTTTGCCCGCACCCATCGCCAGGATGACGGTCGAGTCGCCGCTCACGATGTCCCCGCCCGCGAAGACGCCTGGGATCGAGGTCATGCCGGTCACGGGATCCGCGTTGACGGTACCGCGTGGTCCGGTTTCAAGCCCCTTGGAGGTACGTCGCAGCAGGGGATTGGGCGAGGTGCCGATCGCGATGATCGCGGTGTCGATGTCGAGACGGAATCCGCTCCCGGGTTTCTCGACGGGCCGCCGGCGTCCGGTCGCGTCCGGCTCGCCCAGCGCCATTTCGACGCAGTCGACCCCGGTCAGCCGCCCGTTCGCGTCTCCCGCAAAGGCGGTCGGAGCCGTGAGGAAACGCATCCGCACGCCTTCTTCAAGCGCGTGGTGGACTTCCTCGCGCCGTGCGGGCATCTCGGCCTCGCTCCGGCGGTACAGGATGGTGACCTCACCCTTGCAGATCCGGCGTGCGCAGCGCGCGGCGTCGAGCGCGACGTTGCCTCCGCCGACCACCGCGATCGACATGCTGTCGCAGATCGGGGTGTCGCTGTCCTCCCGGTAGGCCTTCATGAGGTTGATGCGGGTCAGGAACTCGTTGGCGGTGTACACCCCGTTGAGGTTTTCGCCGGGGATGTCCAGGAACGAGGGAAGCCCCGCCCCGACGCCCAGAAACACCGCCTCGAATCCGTCTTCAAACAGCTGGTCCAGCGTCCGGGTGCGGCCGATCACAAAGTTGGTGCGGATCGTGACACCCTTGCGGCGCAGGGACTCGACCTCATATTCCACAATGTCCTTGGGCAGGCGGAACGGAGGGATGCCGTAGGTCAGCACACCGCCGGTGCGGTGGAGCGCCTCGAACACCGTGACGGCGTATCCCCGGCCTGCCAGCTCGTCCGCGCAGGTCAGGCTTGCGGGGCCGGAGCCCACGACCGCGATCCGGTGGCCGTTCGGCGCCGGAACGACCGGCCGGTCCTCCTCGTTGGCGCGGTGCCAGTCGGCCGCATACCGCTCGAGCCGGCCGATTCCGACCGGTTCTCCCTGGATCCCGCGGACGCAGACCTTCTCGCATTGGTTCTCCTGCGGGCAGACCCGGCCGCAGACCGCAGGGAGCGCATTGCTCTTTTTAAGCGTCGAATACGCGGAGGCGGGATCGCCGGACCGGATCTGCCGGATGAAACCCGGGATGTCGATTCCGACAGGACAGCCGGCCACGCAGGGCCGATGGCGGCAATCCAGGCAGCGTGCGGACTCACGGGAAGCCATCTCCGCGTCATATCCGCAGGCGACCTCGTCGAAGCCCTGGATGCGGAGTGCCGGATCCAGTTCGGGCATGGGGGTCTTGCGCTTGATGTCTTCCATGTCAGCGCCCTCCCTGGAGAAGCCGGCAGTTCTCTTCGGACGCCCGTTCCTGACTCCGGTAGAATGAACCGCGGCGCATCGCCTCGTCGAAATCGACCTCGTGCGCGTCAAAGTCCGGGCCGTCCACGCAGGCGAACACGGTCTTTCCGCCGACGGTCAGACGGCATCCGCCGCACATCCCGGTGCCGTCGATCATGACGGTGTTCATGCTGACGACCGTCTTGATCCCGTAACCGCGCGTCAGGTTGGCGACCGCGCGCATCATGGGGAGCGGGCCGATGGCCAGGATCCGCTCATAAGGCGGCTCGCCGGCTGCGGCCATCGCGTCGATCCGGGCGCGCAGCAGGTCGGTGACAAAACCTTTGTTGCCGTTGGATCCATCATCGGTCGCGACGGTGAAATACTCCGCGACAGCGCGCATTTCCTCTTCAAGGATGACCAGCCCGGACGTCCGGAATCCGGCGATGACGTCGACGTGCGCTCCCGCGCGGTGCAGCGCCTTGGCCTGGGGATACGCGATGGCGCATCCGACACCGCCGCCCACGACGCATACCCGCGTCAGCCCCTCCAGTTCACTCGGGTTCCCGAGCGGACCGACGAAATCCTGCAAGCTGTCGCCCGCTTCCTTGAGCCCCAGCAGCCGCGTGGACATCCCGACCAGCTGGAAGATCACGGTGACGGTCCCCTCCGCAGGATCGGCATCGTTGACCGTCAGCGGGATGCGTTCCCCGTTCTCGTTCACCCGCAGGATGACGAATTGCCCGGGTTGCGCCGCGCGTGCGACTTCCGGCGCGTATACCGAGATCCGATGGACGGATTCGTTCAATATGTCCTTTTTCACTATGCGGTACATGGCTTCCCCCGGAACCCCTCTTCCACCGGACATCACGCCTTTGCGAGCCGGAAGCGGGGGCTTCTATGTTTATCACATAATAGGGGGATTCGCTTTGAGATGCAAACCACTGATCCAGGCTCGTGCGCATATGCGGAAAATACAGACGGAATTCTGCTATTTACTGACGAAGTTGTGATATACTTCACCCATTAATGAAAACCCCCGGCTTGCGCTGATTGCGCGAAACCAACCCGGCGTCACGCCTCGACCCCGCGGGAGAGGCTTTTTTACTGCCGGAAACGCGCGGCGGGGCGGGGCTCCCGAGGAGGCATTGTCTTGATCCGAGCATTGGAAAGGCTGTACGGCACCCGCTACATGATTCCGGAAAGCCGGCGGCTGGGCGAAGTCCCGTCGCCGCGCGAGGCATACGGCGAGCTGGCCCGCATCGCGGCACCCGCGGTCATGGAGATGGTCCTCATGTCGCTGGTCTCCGCGGTCAACACCGCCATGGTCGCCGATCTCGGAGCGGCCGCGACCGCCGCGGTGGGATTGACCGCCCAGCCCCGCATGCTCATGCTTGCGATTTTCATGGCGACCAACGTGGGCGTCACCGCGATCGTCGCAAGGCGCAAAGGCGAAGGACGCCAGGAGGACGCGAACCGCACGATGCGGAACGCGATCGTCCTGATCCTGCTGCTGTCCGGGGGCATCACGGTGTTCGCGGTCCTGGCCGCCACTCCGCTCATGCATCTGGTCGGAGCCAAAGAGGACACCATCGGAATGGCGACCTCATACTTCCGGATCATCTGCGCCGGCATCCCGATCAACGCGCTCACCATGGCGATCAACGCCGCCCAGCGCGGACTCGGCAACACCCGCGTCACGATGGTCGTCAACATCACATCCAACCTCTTCAACCTCCTGTTCTGCTACCTGCTGATCCAGGGACGGTTCGGTTTTCCGCGGCTCGGCGTGTCCGGCGCTGCGGTCGCGGCCTTCATCGGCTTTACGGTCGGACTGATCCTGTGCGTCATATCGATCACCTGGAAGGGGACGTTCCTCAAGCTCCGCCTGCGGGACAACTGGCGGCTGGACCGGGAGATCGTCGGGGGCATCGCCAAGATCGGCGGGAACGCGGTGCTGGAACAGATCGCGCTGCGGATCGGATTCATGCTGTTCGCGCGCTTCGTCGCCGATCTCGGCACGATGGAGTTCGCGACGCATACGTTCGCGAGCCAGTTCCTCCAGATCACCTTCACGATGGGCGACGGAATCGGCGTCGCGGGAACCTCGCTGGTCGGGCAGTACCTCGGGAGAAAGCGGCCGGACCTGTCGATGATGTACGGCAAGGTCGCACAGCGCATGGCGCTGACCGCCTCGATGATCCTGCTCACGTTCATCGTCGTCCTCCGGTATCCGCTGTTCCGGCTGTTCACGGACGATCCCGACATCCTGGCGCTGGGTGTGAAGATCATGATCATCGTTGCGATCTTCCAGCCGTTCCAGACCTCGTCGGTCGTGATCTCGGGCTGTCTGCGCGGCGCCGGCGACACCCGCTTCGTCGCCATGACCATGATGGCCTGCGTAACGGTCATCCGTCCTTTGGTCACATACCTGATGATCTACGTGTTCAAGATCGGACTGGCCGGCGCCTGGCTCGCCATGCTGTTCGACATGATCCTGCGCCTGTCCGCCTGCTACTGGCGATTCTCGAGCGGCAAGTGGTTCGACATCAAAGTTTGATGTCGAACCGCTTGCCGAAGGCAACGTGGTTCGACTTGGATAGAGATTCCGAACCGCTTGCCGAAGGCAACGTGGTTCGACTTGGATAGAGATTCCGAACCGCTTACCGAAGGCAACGTGGTTCGACTTGGATAGAGATTCCGAACCATTTGCCGAAGGTAACATGGTTCGACTTGGATAGTGATGTCAAACCACTTGCCGAAGGCAACGTGGTTTGGCTTGGATAGGGATATCGGACCACATGCCGCCGCTTCCGGCACAGTGAAGGCGATCCCGCGGAATGGCAATGACCACGGATCCGGGTACTTATGGATGCGAAATCCTTCAGATCCGATACAATAAGGGAAACCGGCCGGCATACACCGTCGGCCGAGCCCATCGGAGGTACCATGGACCGATCCGTTTTCCTTGCGGCTTGCGACTCCTATGATCCTGCCGAGGTCGACGCGGCGGTACGCCGCTGCCTTGACCGGTTCGGCGGCGCCTCCGCGCTCGTCCGACCCGGCACCCGCGTGCTGGTCAAGCCGAACCTCCTGATGCCGCAGCGCCCGGAAACCGCCACCACGACCCATCCGGCGGTGGTCGCCGCCATTGCGCGCGCCTTCGCGGAGGCGGGGGCGCAGGTGGTGGTCGCGGAGAGTGCGGGCGGACCCTACAACACCCCGGTGCAGCGCATCCTGTACCGGGTCTGCGGCATGGAACCCATCGCGGAGATCCCGGGGGTCTCGCTCAACGGCGACTTGTCCGTCCGGGAGACCGCGCTGCCCGAGGGCCGGACCGTGACGTCGCTCCCGATCATCGCGCCCGCGCTGGATGCGGATTTCGTGGTGACCGCCGCAAAGATGAAAACCCACGGATTCGCGTACTACACCGGGGCCGTCAAGAACCTGTTCGGGGTTGTACCCGGCCTGACCAAGGCAAAGCTGCACGCCCGTTTCCCGGACCGTGCAAAATTCAACGCCATGCTGGTGGATATCTGCGAGCGGATCCGGCCCGGTCTTTCTATCGTGGACGGGGTGATCGGGATGGAAGGGATGGGCCCGTCCGCCGGATCCCCCAAAAAGGCCGGTGTGATCGTCGCCTCCCTCAGCCCGTACGCGGCCGACCTCGCCTGCGCACGGATCATGGGATTCGATCCCGACCGCATCCCCGTTCTGGTCGAAGCCGCGGAACGCGGGCTGGTCCCGGACTCCGCGGACCGTCTGGAATGGTCGGGGGATCCACTGTCCCGGTTCGAGACCTATTTCCGCCCGGCCGAAAACAAACTGCCCGGCGACGGGATGCGTGCGCTCCCGCGTCCGCTCCGCGCCTGGATCCACCGCCGTTTTTCGCCGTATCCGCTGGTCACGCCGGATTGCGCGGGGTGCGGCAAGTGTGCGGAGATCTGTCCGCAGCAGGTCATCTCCATGCATAACGGACACGCTTCGATCCGTCGGGACAGCTGCATCAAGTGCTACTGTTGCCACGAGATCTGCCCGTTCCAGGCGATCGACCTGGTTTCACCCCGCCGCGGGCGGCCCGCCCCCGGCGGAACCTGAGGCGCCCGCATGCTCCGCGGACGAGGTTATGACGACAAATCCTGCGGGGCGGTGCTGTACACCGTCCGCAGCGGAGTCCTGCTGATCTACCTGGTCCGGAACCGCGGCGGTCACATCGGCTTCCCCAAAGGACACATGGAGCCTGGCGAGAACGAACGGCGGACCGCGCTGCGTGAGATCCGGGAGGAGACCGGCCGGACCGCGGTTCTCGACCCGCAATTCCGTGCGGCCGTATGGTATGAACTTCCGGACGGCCGGATCAAGAAGACGGTGTTTTTTCTGGCGCGCTTCGAGGACGACCTGCCCGCGTCCCCCGCCGCCGAAATCCGGGAGGCCTGGCTGGCGGAGGTCGGCGAAGCGCGCCGGCTTGTCACGTACCCGCAGGAACGCGATGTGCTGGATCGTGCGGCGACGTTGCTTTCATGCGGTTCGGTGCCGACCGGCATCGCGGGCGGCAGCGCCGGGTGAATCAGTATCCCGCAGCGGGATCGACGAGGTTTTTGAGGGGTCTGCCCGCCCGGTACAGCGCGATGTTTTCCAGGAAAAGCGCATGAATGCGGGCATCATCACCCGGAGAACCGCCCGAGGTATGCGGCGTGATCAGCACATTGTCCATTCCCCACAGCGGATGCCCGTCCGGGAGCGGTTCGGGATCGGTGACGTCCAGCCCCGCTCCGCCAAGCCGGCCGGCGCGGAGCGCTTCGACCAGCGCGTCCGTGTCGATCGCGCTTCCGCGCCCGATGTTCACCAGGAACGCGTGCTTCCGCATCACCGCCAGCGCGCCGGCATCGAGGACGCGCGCCGTGTCGACGGTCGCGGGCAGGCACAGCACCACATAGTCACAGAGAGGAAGCATCTCACGGAGCCGGTCGGGAGTGTAGCACGTGTCGACCGGATCGTCCGGCGACGGATGGCGGCGGACGCCGAGGACGCGCGCGCCGAGCATGCGGGAACGGACCGCGACCGCGGCGCCGATGCTTCCCAGCCCGACCACCCCGACCGTGGATCCCGCGAAATCCCGCTCCACCGGGTGATTCCGGTCCCAGTGTCCGGCAGCCTGCTGGCGGGCGTAATGAAACAGTCCGCGCGCATGGCCGAGCATCATGCCGAGCACATGCTCCGCGATCGGCATGTCGTACACCCCGGACGCGGTGGTCAGCATGACCCGGCCGTGCGGGAAAACATTCCCGGGGAGCGTGTAGTTCTCACAGCCTGCGGACTGCAGCTGGACCCATCGAAGCCGGGGCGCCCGGACGGCGTCGGACGGGGAGAGCGGGCCGAACGCGACTTCGACCTTCTCGAGCAGCGCGGGATCGATCGGCCGGCCGTGTACGGCATGCAGTACGGCGCCGGGCCATGCCTGGCGGACGGATTCGATGCGCGCATCATCGATTTCGTGGATGTTGCCGCTTTGGATGAGCAGGATGTCGGGTTGTTTTTCCATGTACGGACTCCTTGCTGCGAGTACTTTTCCCTGTCGCGGTCGGGACT
>JAGOFF010000265.1 GCA_017997315.1 Clostridia bacterium | reverse complement strand
CGCTTCTCGTTCGTGCTGACCGACTGGTTCACCAACTCGGTCATCATCCCGAACGACGGACTGCAGATGGTCTTCCAGTTCATCATTGTACTGTCCGAGATCCTGATCGGCGCGGCGCTGTTCGGCGGACTGTTCACGACGATTGCGGCCGGATATTCGCTGGTGCTCCAGGTGCTGTTCGTCATGACGACCGGGCTGTACATGGGAACCTGGTGGATGGTCGTCGCGGCGGTTGCGGTGCTCTTCGGGGGCGGACGGAGCTTCGCGCTCGACTACTACGCGATGCCGTGGCTCAAGAAGAAGTGGGGACATACGCGCCTCGCGCGCAAGTCCTATCTGTACCATGACTGACCGGATGCCGGTTGCCCGCATCCCGTTCGGGACGTCCGCGGACGCCGCCCGTGACGCGGTCCGTTCCTGCCTGGACCGCGCCGAGCCGCCGATCGCGGAGGTGGCGCGCCATCTGTCCGCCCAGACCGGCAAGGGGCTGCGCGCCTCGCTCCTGCTCGCCGCCTCGTCCGGGGCCGACGGGCAGGTGCCCGCGGCTGCGGTCTCCGCGGCAGCCGCACTCGAGATCCTGCATCTCGCGACCCTGGTCCACGACGACATCATCGACGACGCCCCGACCCGCCGCGGACAGCCCAGTGTGCAGTCCCGGTTCGGGCGCAAGGCAGCGGTCCTGGGCGGCGACTACCTGTTCTGCCGATGCTTCGGACTGGTGGCCGGGCTGCTCGCGGAGTATCCCGGGCGTTTCCAGGACTTCTCGCTCGGCATGACCCGCGTCTGCCTGGGCGAGATCGAGCAGATGCAGCACAACCGGGACGTCGATCTCGGCATCCGGGGTTACCTCCGGATCATCTCGGGCAAGACCGCCGCATTGTTCACGCTTGCGGCCTACGCCGGCGCCATCCTGGCCCGCGAGCCCGAAGCCGCGGCCCGGCAGCATGCCCGGTTCGGATTCCTGTTCGGGATGCTCTTCCAGATCATGGACGACTGCCTGGACTATGAGGACGCGGAATCCGACGCGCGCAAGTCCGTACGCCGCGATCTGGCCGAAGGGGTGGTCACCCCGCCCCTGATCTACTCCGTCGCGAGGGATCCGCGCCTCAAGGCAGCGGTCCGCTCCGCGTTCGACCATCCCGCGGAACTGCGCGGGGTGATGGCGGACGTGCTCGCGCTCGACGGGCTGGGGAGCTCCTGGACGCTGGCTGCGCGGTACTACCGCAAGGCGCTCCGGCAGCTGGAGCGCATCCAGAATACGGACCGGCGGGAACGGCTGCGCACATTCCTGGACGACGCGGTCGGAGACCGCACTGCACGGATGAGCGCTGCGGCGGACCCGACAAGCAAGCCCTTCCCGGTGGTCGTATGAAACGGTTCTGGCAGTTTGTCGAGATCCGCACCAAGATCGCAAGCGTCCTGCCGTTCCTCCTGGGAACCGCGTATGCCGCCTATGCATGGGGCCGGTTGAACTGGACGGACACCCTCCTGTTCTTCTCCTCGATGGTGCTGTTCGATATGGCCACCACCGCGATCAACAACACCATCGATTCGCGCACGGGGACGACCGTGCTCCCGTACACGCGCCCGGTCGCGGTGCGGCTGGTTTTTTTCCTGCTTGCGGCGGCCACTGCGCTCGGCATCGCCCTCGCGGCGCGTTCCGGACCGGTCGTGCTGCTGACGGGCGCGCTGTGCTTCGCGGTCGGGATCCTGTACACGTTCGGTCCGGTCCCGCTGTCGCGCATGCCGCTGGGCGAGGTGTTCTCGGGCGTGTTCATGGGCCTGGTGCTGCCTTTTCTCGCGATCTACGTGAATGCGCCGCAGGACGCGCTGGTCACGCTGGGATTCGCGGACGGCATCCTGACCGCGCGTTTCGCCGTGCCCGCGCTGATCCGGCTCGGGATCCTCTGCGTACCCTGCATGCTTGGCATCGCCGGGATCATGCTGGCCAACAATATCTGCGACCTCGAGCATGACCGTGCGGTCCACCGGTATACCCTGCCGCACTACCTTGGTGTCCGCTGGTCACTGCGTCTGTTCGCGGCACTGTATGCCGTCTCGTTCGCGGCCGTCGCCGCGATGGCCGCGCTTCGCGTGCTTCCGCCCTATGTGCTCGTCGTGCTGGCTGCGGCGGTACCGGTCGGAAGGAATGTCCGTACGTTCCTCCGCCGGCATTCCAAGTCGGAGACCTTTGCGCTGAGCGTCGCCAACCTGGTCTGGATGGTGGTGCCGCTGGCCGCGGTCGCGGCGGCTGCGGCGTTGTTCGGAGGGACTCCGGCGTGACCGGCCTGGACGGTACGCTGTATCTCAGCGATCTGGACGGTACGCTGCTTACGCCATCGGCTGAACTGACCGGCTATACCGTCGCGGCGCTCAACGAAATGATCCGTTCCGGACTTGCGTTCACGGTCGCCACCGCGCGGACTGCGGCCTCCGTTCGCCCTATCCTTGCCGCTCTCGATCTGAATGTCCCGCTGATCCTCATGAACGGAGCCCAGATCTACGATCACGGGACCGGCCGGTATCTGCATGCGGAATACATCGGTACGGACACCGTCCTGCAGCTGACGGAACTGCTGCGGATGCACGGAGCGGCGGGCTTCATGTACGGACTGGAGAACGATACGCTCGCGACCTACTACGAGCGGCTGGACTCCGAACCGCTCGAGGATTTCATGCGGGAACGGCAGACGCGGTACAACAAACGTTTCACGCAGGTCGAGCGCTTCAGCGACTATGCCGGGTGCGGGATCCAGTATTTCGTGCTTCTGGACCGCCGTGAGCGACTGGCTCCGGTTCGCGACGGCCTGGCTGCGATTCCCGGGCTCGGGAACGCCTTCTACCCGGACATCTACCGGGAGGGGTACTGGTTTCTCGAGGTGTTCAGCGACCGGGTGTCCAAAGGAAACGCCGCCCGTCTGCTGCGATCCCGGTTCGGCTATGCGAGGCTGGTCGGATTCGGCGACCACCTCAACGACCTGCCGCTGTTCGACGCCTGCGACGAGGGATACGCGGTGGGCAATGCGCATCCCGACCTCGCCGCGGCCGCGACCGGCCGGATCGGATCCAACACGGAAGACGGAGTCGCCCGCTGGCTGGAGCATCGATTTATGAAAAACGTGTGATCGGGATCCCGGCATGACTGTACTATATCCTCGTGCAAAGCGAAGAATTGTAACGGATGATTCCGTGTTGTGCGTTTGCACAAGAACATGCCCACTAAACAAGCGGACTTTCTGCGCTTCTGTCAGATGTTAAGCGCTGAAACCGAGTTAATCGGGATTTAAATCGTCCTTAACCTCCGATATACTCATGTCACACCAAATCGA
>JAGOFF010000264.1 GCA_017997315.1 Clostridia bacterium | reverse complement strand
TTGCGGTCGTTGCGCAGCGTACGCACCAGTTCGGACAGCCGGGGCGGTTTGCCGTACATCAGGACCCCGATGCGGTAGATCCGCGCGGAGAGGTACCCGATCAATCCGGTCGTCCCCAGCATGAGCGCGACGGACACCGCGACCTGCCAGAAGGGGACGTCGGTCATGCAGATCCGGACGAACATCACCATCGGGGCGAGCACCGGAATGAACGAGCAGACCGTGACATACGTCGCCTCGGGATTGATCATGCCGAAGATCGAGACCATCATGGCCGCGACCAGCAGCAGCACGATCGGCATGATGCTGGTGTTGATGTCCTCGGTCCGGCTGGCGAGCGAGCCCAGCGCACCGTACAGGAACGCGTACATGAAGTACCCGATGAGGTAGAACAGGATCGTGGTCGCCACGAGCCATGACGGCATCTCGAACATGGAACGGACGAGGGTGATGTCCGCGAACCGGTCCGCGTTGAACTGGTAGAATCCGACCGCGGCCGCCAGCAGGACCCCGATCTGCGCCAGCCCGGCGAGCCCCGACCCGATGACCTTGCCGAACATCAGGCTGGTCGGGCGGGCGGAGGTGATGAGCATCTCCATCGCGCGGTTGCTTTTCTCGCCCGCGACCGAGGTGGCGACCATCTGGCCGTACAGCATGACCGTCATGTAGAGCAGCATGACCAGCAGGTAGGTGTAGAGATACGCCTGCTCCATCGACTTGCCGGTATCGCGGACCGTCTCGTCCTGCTCCAGCGTCGAGGGGGACAGGAACGCCTGGATCTGGGCGTCCGTGAGGCCGTAACCGGCCAGCGCCGCACTCCGGAACCAGGCGTCGAGCGCGTTCTGGACCACCGCCCCTTCCCCGGAGGCGACGCCCGCACGGCGAAGGATGTAGGTGTAGTTGCCCGGTTCGTGCATCACAAACGCCCCCCGTGCTTCGCCGTCGTTGATCCGCGTTCGGATCCCGTCCAGCTCCGCGGGATCCGCGATCTCCCAGCGGATGCCCTCCAGCGCTTTCGCATAGAACGCCGCGTCCGGTCCCCGGCCGCTTTCGTCCGCGATGTACACGGTCCGCGTCGGGTCGTCCGCCGGATCCGTTCCCATGTCGAGTCCCTTGAAGAAATCGATGATCGCGGGCAGGAACAGTCCGATCCCGATGAGCGCGACGAACACCAGCGTCGTGACGACATACACCTTGTTTTTCATGTAGGACATGAATTCGTAGTCCAGTACGGTCCGGAACTGCCGGAGGCCGGTGTCCTTTTTCATACGGCATCCCCCACTTTCTCGACAAAGATTTCCTCCAGCGTCGGTTCGACCACCGAGAAGGTCTCGAGCGAAGCCCCCGCCGCGAGGAGGGCGGCGAGCAGCGGATCCTTGGATTCCGGGACGTCCAGGTGCGCCACGCATCCGTCCGGGCCGTCGGGTTCGACGCGGGTGACGCGTCCGCGCATCCCGGACTGTTCCGACACCTGGGCGAGGATCGCCGCCGTGGCGCCGTCGCCGCCCGCGACCCGCACCGCGAGCCGGGTGCGCGGGTAGGCCCGCTTGATCGAGCGGATCGGACCGTCCAGGATGATCGTCCCGCCGTTCAGGATCGCGACGTCGTCGCAGAACTCCTCGACATATCCCATCTGGTGGCTCGAGAACAGCACGACCTTGCCCTGCTCGACCTGCTCGTTCACGATGTCCTTGAGCAGCTGCGCGTTGACCGGATCGAGCCCGGAGAACGGCTCGTCCAGGATGACGACCTGCGGGTCCGCGAGCAGCGCGAGCGCAAGCTGGATCTTCTGCTGGTTCCCTTTGGACAGGGTCTCCAGCTTTTTGTCGATCGTGTCGCCCATCCCGAGCCGGTCCAGCCAGTGCCGGACCGAGGCATCCGCCTCCGCGCGGCTGAGTCCGCGCAGCCGGGCCAGATAGGCGAGCTGACGTCCGACCGGGACCTTGGGATACAGCCCGCGTTCCTCCGGCAGGTAGCCGAACCGGATCCCCGCGCGGCGGGTATGCTGCCCCCCGAAACGGACATCGCCCCCGTCGGGCGGAAAGACGTCCATCACGATGCGGATGGCGGTGGTCTTGCCCGCGCCGTTCCGGCCGAGCAATCCCAGCGCGACGCCGGGGCGGGCGGTGAACGACACGTCCCGGAGGACTTCTTTCTCTCCGAAATGTTTGCTGATCGAACGGACTTCGAGCTGCATGGTCTTATCCCCTTTGAATATTAATCAAATATGACCGAAACGAACATAGCACCCGCCCCCGGCCCTGTCAAATCCGACGGCCGGCTGTGCGATAATGAAACGGACAACACATGCCGGAGAGGCGGAAGGAGGCGTTTGCGATGGACTTGTCGGAATATCGTGTAACCGGAGACAAAGGTAACCCGCTCAAGGACCGCGATCCGCGGGACGCGGCCGGGCTGAGCAAGGGCAGGGAGTCGGATGCGCTGCTGACGGAAAACATCGCGCGCCTTGCGCGCCGCCAGGACATTCTGTATGCGCACAACCGCTACGGAGTGCTGGTCGTGCTGCAGGCGATGGATGCCGCGGGCAAGGACGGGGTCATCAAGCACGTCATGAGCGGGCTCAATCCCCAGGGGGTCCAGGTCAAGTCGTTCAAGGCCCCCACCGCGGACGAGGTCGACCACGACTACCTCTGGCGTGCCCAGGCGCATCTGCCCGCCCGGGGCAACATCGCGATTTTCAACCGGTCCTATTACGAGGACGTCGTCGTGGTCCGGCTCCACAACCTGCTCGCAGCGCAGAACATGCCGGACGAGCTGTCGGACGGTCCGGTCTGGGAGGACCGCCACCGGCAGATCCGGGACTATGAACGGTACCTGACGGAAAACGGGATCGTCGTGGTCAAGATTTTCCTGCACCTCTCGGAGGAAGAGCAGCGCCAGCGGCTGCTCAAGCGGATCGAAGACCCCGCGAAGCACTGGAAATTTTCCGCCGGGGACATCGAGGAGCGGAAGCACTGGGACCGGTACCAGAAGATCTACGCGGACACGATCCGCTCGACCGCGACCGAGTACGCGCCGTGGTACATCGTGCCCGCGGACCGCAAGTGGTTCGCGCGGCTCATGGTGTCGGAAATTCTGGCGGATACGCTCGAGCGGCTGCCGATCGCCTATCCTGAAACGGACGACCGGCAGGAAGCGGTTCTCGAGGACTGCCGGCGCATTCTGGAGCAGCAGGGCGAAGGCGTCTGACGGCCGTCAGACGCGTCCGAACCACTCACGGACCGCGGGATGCAGGATCTCGCCCCCGCGGACATTGACGCCCAGCGCCAGCCCGGGATCCGCGCAGCACGCGGCGTCCAGCCCGATCCCCGCGAGACGCAGCCCGTACGGCAG
>JAGOFF010000263.1 GCA_017997315.1 Clostridia bacterium | reverse complement strand
GCCCCAAAGGGCGCAACGTCGTTCTGGACAAGAAATACGGCGCGCCGCTCATCACCAATGACGGCGTGACCATCGCCAAGGAAATCGAGCTCGAAGACCGTTTTGAGAACATGGGCGCGCAGCTGGTCAAGGAAGTCGCGACCAAGACCAACGACGTAGCGGGCGACGGAACCACGACCGCGACGCTGCTGGCCCAGGCCGTCATCCGCGAAGGAATGAAGAACATCGCGGCCGGCGCCAACGCCATCATCCTCAAGCAGGGCATCCTGTCCGCCGTCGAGACCGCCGTGGAAAGCATCCGCAAGAACTCCCGCCCCATCAAGGGCAAGAACGACATCGCCCGTGTCGCCGCGATCTCGGCCAATGAAGAACTCATCGGCGACCTGGTTTCCGATGCCATGGAAAAAGTCACCGCGGACGGCGTCATCACGGTCGAGGAATCCAAGACCATGCTGACCGAACTCGAAATCGTCGAAGGCATGCAGTTCGACCGCGGTTATGTGTCGGCCTACATGGTCACCGACAACGAAAAGATGGAAGCGGTTCTGGACGACGCCTACATCCTGATCACCGACAAGAAGATCAGCAGCATCCAGGACATCCTGCCCATCCTCGAGCAGGTCCTCAAAACCGGCAAGAAGCTGATCATCATCGCCGAAGACGTCGAGGGCGAAGCGCTGGCCACCCTGCTGGTCAACAAACTGCGCGGCACATTCACCTGCGTCGCGGTCAAGGCCCCGGGATTCGGCGACCGTCGCAAGGCCATGCTCCAGGACATTGCAGCCCTGACGGGCGGCACCGTGATCACCGAAGAGCTCGGCCTGGACATCAAGGAAACCACGATCGACCAGCTGGGAAGCGCCCGCCAGGTCAAGATCCAGAAAGAGAACACGATCATCGTGGACGGCGCCGGGGATGATGCAGACATCAAAGCCCGCATCGCCAGCATCCGCGCCCAGATCGAAGAGACCACGTCCGACTTCGACCGTGAGAAGCTCCAGGAGCGTCTGGCCAAGCTGTCCGGCGGCGTCGCGGTCATCAAGGTAGGCGCAGCGACCGAAACCGAGATGAAGGAAAAGAAGCTCCGGATCGAGGATGCTCTCGCGGCGACCAAGGCTGCCGTCGAGGAAGGCATTGTCGCCGGCGGCGGAACCGCGTTCGTGAACGTCATCAACGATGTGAAGAAGCTTCTTGATACGACCACGGGCGATGTGCGCACCGGTGTCCAGATCGTCATCAAGGCGCTGGAGGAACCCATCCGCCAGATCGCGACGAATGCAGGGCTGGACGGCAGCGTGATTGTCGAGAAGGTCAAGAACAGCCCGATCGGATATGGCTTTGACGTCCTCAAGGAAGAGTACACCGATATGCTCGAGGCCGGAATCGTGGATCCCGCCAAGGTTACCCGTTCCGCTCTGCAGAACGCCGCGTCCGTCGCAGCCATGCTGCTGACGACCGAAGCCATCGTGGGCGACATCCCCGAACCCGAGCCGCCGATGCCGGCGGGCGGCGGCGGTGGAATGTACTGATCCGCACTCCGCACTTTCAGATCCGCCGAAGGGCCGTCACGACACCGCGTGACGGCCTTTTCCATGCCTTGGACTGCTGCATGTGCCGTTTTTCCGGGCCGGACAACGTGGTATAGTCTTTACGTAACAAGACGAAGGAGGGATTGAAGTGCCTTTCATCCATGACGACTTCATGCTGGGCGGGGCGACCGCCCGCAAGCTGTACCACGAATATGCGTGCGATATGCCGATCTACGATTTCCACTGCCATCTGAGTCCCGCCGAAATCGCCGGGAACAAGCAGTACGGGGACATCACGGAAGTATGGCTCGGCGGGGATCACTACAAGTGGCGCGCAATGCGGGCCGCAGGGATTCCGGAGCGCTTCATTACGGGGGACGCGGCACCGCGCGAGAAATTCATGAAGTGGGCGGAAGTGGTTCCGCAGACGATCGGGAATCCGCTGTACCATTGGACCCACCTCGAGCTGTCCCGCTTTTTCGGGATCGACCAGCTGCTTTCCCCGCAGACCGCGCCCATGATCTGGGATAAATGCAACCAGCTGCTGGCGCGTGACGACTTCCGCGCCCAGGCGTTGATCGCACGGTCGAATGTGCGGTATGTCGCGACCACCGACGATCCGCTGGACTCCCTTGAGCACCATGCGGAGATCGCCAGACGCCAGAAGGCGGGCGAACTGCCCGGGTTCACCACGGTCGTGCGGCCTTCCTTCCGGCCTGACCGGCTGATCCATGTCGACAAGTCCACCTTCCTGCCCTGGGTGAAACGGCTGGCGGCCATGACTCCGGCCGGGATCGACGGATTCGCTTCTTTCCAGGATGCGATCCGCGCCCGGATCGACTTTTTCCATGCGAACAACTGCCGCGCCGCGGATCACGGTCTGGAGCGGATCGAATACGTTGATTGCGACGACGCCGCCGCGGACGCCATCTTCCGGAAGGTGCTCCGTGCGGACGGCGCCGGACGCCTGACGCCGGAAGAAATCCGGGTCTTCAAGACCCGCATGCTGGTGTTTCTCGGTAAAGAGTATGCCAAACGCGGTTGGGTCATGATGCTCCATCTCGGGACGCTGCGCGACACCAATCTGCGCATGTTCCGGGAACTGGGGCCCGATACGGGTTTTGACACCATCGCCGATTATCCTTACATGGAGGGGCTGGCACAGCTTCTCGGCGTGCTGGACGACGGGGACTGCCTGCCCAAGACGATGCTCTTCAACAACAATCCGCGGGACAACTATGCAATCGCAACAATGATCGGATGCTTCCAGGGCGGAGTGCGGGGCAAGATACAGATGGGTTCGGGCTGGTGGTTCAATGACCAGAAGGACGGCATGGTCCGGCAGATGACCGCACTGGCCTCCACCGGACTGCTGTCCACCTTCCTCGGGATGTTGACCGACTCGCGCAGTTTCCTGTCCTACACACGACACGAATACTTCCGCCGGATCCTGTGCGACCTGGTCGGGGGTTGGGTGGATCGCGGCGAAGCGCCGGCCGACATGGAACTGCTCGGCCGCATGGTGCGGGACATCTGCTACGGCAACGTGCTGGCCTATTTCGGCTCCTAGGAGGATTCCATGACTACCATCGCTTGCGCCGTGCGGTTTACGCGCGTGGCTGCTGCATGATCCGCGAAACGATTCTGCCGACCCTGCGCGCAAACGGCCGGCTGATCGCGAAGATCACCATTCCTGTCTTTTTCGAACAGTTGAGCATGGTGCTCACGGGCGTCGTCAACACCGCCCTGGCAGCCTCCCTCGGAAACATCGTGGTGTCCGCCATCGGTCTGGCGGACACCACGATGTTTCCGAGGGAGGCTGCCAGGGCGGTGTTGACG
>JAGOFF010000029.1 GCA_017997315.1 Clostridia bacterium | reverse complement strand
CCAGCGCACCGCGTCAGCTCCCTGTTTGTCCAGCACATCCCAGGGATCGACCACGTTGCCCTTGTGCTTCGACATCTTCTGGCCGTCCTTGTCCTGGACCAGTCCTAGCACGACGACATTGCGGTAGGGAGACCGGTCGAACAGCAGTGTGGAAATGGCCATGAGGGTATAGAACCAGCCGCGCGTCTGGTCCACGGCTTCCGAGATGAAGTCCGCGGGGAACAGCCGGTCGAACACCTCATGGTTCTCGAACGGATAATGCCATTGCGCAAAAGGCATCGAGCCCGCGTCGAACCAGCAGTCGATGACTTCCGGGACGCGGGTCATGACGCCGCCGCATTCGGGGCAGTCCAGATGCACCTGATCGATATACGGCCGGTGCAGTTCAATGTGTTCCGGGCAGTCCGGAGACATCGTCCGGAGTTCCTCCACGCTTCCGATCGCATGGCGGTGCCCGCAGCCGGCGCACTCCCAGATCGGGAGCGGGGTTCCCCAGTAACGTTCGCGCGTCACGGCCCAGTCGATGACGTTCTCCAGCCAGTTGCCGAAGCGTCCCTCACCGATCGATTCAGGATGCCAGCAAACAGTCCGGTTGTTGGCGACCAGCCGGTCCCGGACTTCGGTCATCCGGATGAACCAGGAATGGCGGGCATAATAGATCAGCGGCGTGTCGCACCGCCAGCAGAACGGGTAGCTGTGCTCATACGGGACCTTTTTCATCAGCTTGCCATCAAGTGCAAGCTTCCTGATGATCCCGGCGTCGGCGTCCTTGCAGAACATGCCCGCAAAATCCGTGACATCCGGATGCATCGTGCCGTCTTCCCTGACCATCTGCACAAACGGCAGGTCGTTGACCCGTCCCACCCGCGCGTCGTCTTCGCCGAACGCAGGGGCGATGTGCACGATCCCGGTCCCGTCGACGAGCGTGACATAGCCGT
This sequence comes from Clostridia bacterium, assembly GCA_017997315.1. GTDB lineage: Bacteria > Bacillota > Clostridia > Saccharofermentanales > UBA5734 > JAAYKS01. Next base: position 15,035 of record JAGOFF010000029.1, on the reverse strand, counting down.
CCGCGGTGATGCGGAACGCGTCCTTGCCGGATGCCGCGACCGTCGCGTCCGCATACGGGAGGAGCGGTTCGTACCGCCGGCCGACCAGTTCGGCTCCCCGGAACGTCCGGAGGATCCGGGCGTCTTCTCCGAGAACCGCGGAGACAAGGGCGGACGCCAGATAGTACCGGACCGGTTTTTCACTTCCGTCCAGGTCTTTCGACATCTCCGCCAGCGCGTACTCCTCGTCCGGATTCACGCACAGCGCGATATTGGAAGGCAGAGTCCACGGTGTGGTGGTCCATGCCGCGAACCAGGTGCCGGGTTCCCCTTCCGCCCGGAAGCGCACGAAGATCGATGTCTCCTTGACATCCTTGTACCCCTGCGCGACTTCGTGGCTGGACAGCGCGGTGCCGCAACGCGGGCAGTACGGAACCACCTTGTACCCTTTGTACAGGAGTCCCTTGTCCCAGATCCGGCGCAAAGCCCACCACTCGGACTCGATATAATCGTTGTCGTAGGTGATGTACGGGTGTTCCATGTCCGCCCAGAAGCCGACGCGGTCGGACATCCTTTCCCACTCGCCCTTGTACTTCCAGACGCTTTCCTTGCACCGGTGGTTGAATGCCTCGACGCCGTACGCCTCGATCTGCGGCTTGCCGTCGATGCCGAGCTCTCTCTCGACCTCAAGCTCGACCGGAAGGCCGTGCGTGTCCCAGCCCGCTTTGCGCAGAACGTGGAATCCCTTCATGGTTTTGTAGCGCGGGATGATGTCCTTGATGCTGCGGGTCAGGATGTGCCCGATGTGCGGCTTGCCGTTCGCGGTGGGAGGACCGTCGTAAAACGTGAACTCCGGACCGCCTTCCCGGTTTTCCATGGACTTGTTGAAAATCCTGTTCGCCTTCCAGAATTCCAGTGTGTCCTTCTCGCGCTCGACAAATCCCATGTCGGTCGATACTGGTCTGTACATATGATTCCTCCGATCCGTCTTTGCGCCGCAAAGCAGTTCAAAAAGTATAAAAAAAACGCCCCGAAATCGGGGCGCCCAATCCGGCGCGGTACCACCCGAAACCCGGCAATGCCGGCTCGTCCATGATAACGGTACAGCCCCGCAGGGTATGACCGGGCCTTCCTCCCCCCGGCGGTTCCGGTCTGTCCGGTCCGCCGGGATTCGTCGGCCGACTCGCGGATGATGTTCGGCTGTCCGCCCTTCCCGCGCTCCCACCTGCCCGCGTTCTCTGGCAAAGCGGCGGATGCCTACTGTCCGGTCATCGTCTTTCCAGTTTGATTTGTGGACGAATTATAGTACATGGCTGACAACGTGTCAAACGTCCGGCTCAAGCGACATCGGGATATATCGGATCCCGTCCCGCATCTGCTCCTCCGCGGTCGCATGGAAGCCGATCTTCTCATAAAATCCCCTTGCGTAGGGTGACGAATTCACCGTCATCACGCACGGCTCCGCACCTGTCTCGGCAGCCCTCCGCTGCGCCCACCGCATCAGTGCCGTCCCGATGCCGCGACGATGCCGGGTCGGTTCGACAAACAGAAGGCTCACGTGGGACCGGTCGCGCAATGCGACAACGCCGAGCAGTCGGCCGTCTTCAAAACATCCGGCGACGACGAGAAGACCCGCCGACATGTTGAAGGAGAGGAATCCCGGATCCGTGAAGACGAAGAAAGTATCCGTTCCTTCCTGCGGGTAGTCCGGCGCCTCAAAACGCAGAAACACCCTCCGGACCAAGGCGGAGACCGCTTCCGCATATTCCGCTCCCAGCGGTCCGACGATCTCGGGATCGGCTCGCCCGGCCGGTGGCCGCGCGGTCACGGACGGTGTCCGCCGGCGTCAGACTTCATCCAGCCGGATCCAGCGGCGCTCGGCAATGGAGCGCTCGACCGCTTCCATCACCTGAGAGCACTTCATGCCGTCCTCAAAGTCCGGAGAGGCAGGAGTGTCCAGCGCGATGGACTGGATGAATTCGTACATCTCGTGGACGAACGTATGCTCGTATCCGATGACATGGGCGGCGGGCCACCAGTGCTCCCAGTAAGGATGGATGGCTTCCGACACCTGGATCACGGAGAATCCCTGCAGTCCGGCATCCGCTGTGGCGTCGAAGAATTCGAGTTCGTTGATGCGCGGGAGGAAGAACCGCAGACTTCCCTTCTCCCCGTTGATTTCGAACGACAGGTCGTTCTTGTGGCCCTGTGCGAAACGCGTGGCTTCGATGGTGCACAGCGCCCCGTTCTCGAACTCCCCGATGAAAAGGGTCGCGTCGTCCACGTCCACGGCACCCTTGGGCGCCGCCGCGTCCGCTACGCCGGTCAATCCAGTCATGCGCTCCACGAGGGGCCTTTCCTTGATGAACGTCCGGCTGTGCCCGATGACCTGCGCCAGGTCGCCCACCAGGTACCGTGCCAGATCGATGACATGCGCGCCGAGGTCCCCCAGGGATCCCGATCCCGCGATCTTTTTCTCCAGGCGCCAGACACGGGGGAAGTCCGGATCGATGATGAAGTCCTGCAGGTACATGCCCCGGAAATGGAATATCTTGCCCAGCCGGCCTTCGTCGATCATCTGTTTGGCGAGCCGGATCGCCGGAGCGAACCGGTAGTTGAAACCGATCTGGTGCTTGACGCCGGCTTTGCGCACCGCCGCCAGAATCTCGCGTGCGTCCTCGAGATTGAGCGCCAGCGGTTTCTCGCAGAAGACCGCCTTTCCGTTCTCCGCGGCCGCGATGGCGATTTCCTTGTGGAAGTTGCTCGGCGTCGTGATGTCGATCAGGTCGATATCGTCCCGGCGCACCAGTTTTTTCCAGTCGGTTTCATATCCTTCCCAGCCGAACTTGTCCGCCGCCTGACGCACCCATTCCTCATCCCGTCCGCAGATCGCCCGCATCCGGATTTCACGCGCCGGATCAAAGAACATGCTCACTTTTCGGTATGCGTTGCTGTGGGCCTTCCCCATGAATTTGTAGCCGACCATGCCCACCCGGACCGCAGGTTTGTTCTCCATGGTTCTTTCCTCCGTCAGGCCCACCACATGCCGCCGGTTTTTTCAAACACCATCGACTGCTTCAGGAATGCGATGGCTTTCTGGAGCCCCTCGTTGACGGACATCAGGCTGTCCTCATGTTCGATGCTGACCACATCGTCGTAGCCGGCCATCCGAAGATTGCTGAAAATGTCGTTCCACACCTGGAAACCGTGGCCGTATCCGATCGTCCGGAACAACCAGCTCCGATGCTTCTCGTCCCCGTAATGCTTGGTGTCGAGCACACCGTTCCGCGCGCAGTTGATCTCGTCGACCTTCGTATCCTTGGCATGGAAGAAATGGATCGCATCCCCGAGGCTCCGGATCGCGGCGACCGGATCGATGCCCTGCCAGAACAGATGGCTGGGGTCCAGGTTCGCCCCGACGGCCGGACCGACGGCCGCGCGCAGCTTCAGGAGTGTCTCGGGATTGTATACGCAGAAGCCGGGGTGCATTTCGAGCCCGATCCGGTCGACGCCGTGCTCCACGCTGAACGCCGCGGTCTTCTCCCAATACGGGATCAGTACGTCGTTCCACTGGTACTCGAGGATTTTGCCGAAATCGTCCGGCCACGGGCAGGTGACCCAGTTCGGGTACATCGCTCCGGGATGGTCGCCCGGGCAGCCCGAAAACGTGACGACACGGTTCACGCCGAGCTTTTCGGCCAGGAGGACCGTGTTGGTGTAGTCCTTGTGGAAGGCATCCGCGATCTCCCGTTGCGGGTGGACCGGGTTGCCGTGGCAGGACAGGCATGCGATCTCCAGGTTGTACCTGGCCGCGGTATCCTTCAGACGGGCCAGCGCGCCCGGATCGGCCAGCAGTTCGGCGGGATCGGCATGGGCCTTGCCCGGATATCCGCCGGTTCCGATCTCGATCGCCTGCACGCCGGATTCCGAAAGGTACCGGCAGGCGTCATCAAAGCTTTTCTGGGCCAGCAGCACTGCAAACACGCCGAGTTTCATGCAATCATCCTCCTTGATATCGGATCCGTGGTGAGTCTTGAGAAAATTATACACCTATGCGCGGCGGCAAGGCTTGAAGCAGGCCCAGCGCAGCGGCTGCCGCCGATCCGACATCGTCCGCCACGGCATCCGCCCCGGCGGACAGGAGCCGCGCGCGGCTGCAGTGCCCGCCGCCCACCAGGACGCACCCCGCGCCGATCACCTCCGCGACCTCGCGGTCGTGGTCGGTGTCGCCGATCATCACGATGCAGGGGGGTACGGAGCGGACGGCACGGATCCGGTCCGCCCACCTCCTTCCGATCCCGGCCTTGCCGTTGCCGAATGGATCGTCCAGCCCGAGAAGTTCCTCAAAAAAGCCCGCAATGCCGAAATGCGTGATCTGGCGGACCAGATACTCCCGGTTCGACGCGGACAGGAGAACCTGTTGTAGTCCGGCCTGAGCGAACCGGGAAAGAGCATCTCCGACTCCGTCGCGCAGCCCGATCTCCCGCATGCTGGCAGGCATGTACTCTTCCATGAACTCCCGGGCGAGGGACTCGTACGGCCACACGTCGAAGTCAAATCCGAACAAACGGTATGCATCGGAGATGGGGAAACGGAACACATCGAGATATCGGTCCCGTCCGATGGAAGGCAGACCGCGTCGGGACAGCATCCGGTTCAGGATGTCGATGCACAGCGAGGCATCGTCCAGAATCGTTCCGTTGAAGTCCCAGACGACAAATGCGTTGGACAGTCCCATGCCGATCACGATTCGGCCAGGGCTGCGGACTTTTCGATGACGGCCGCGGCGGCCTCGTCCATCCGCCGGATGACCAGAGGATCCAGCCGCAGCTCGAACGCCCGGATCGAATCGACCAGGCTCTCCATGCGCCGGATTCCGACGACCGACGCGATAGCGGGAGACTGTGCCGTCTGCCAGGCGGTGGCGAGGTTGGCGAGCGAACACCCGATCGAATCCGCATACGTCCGGAAGGATTCCAGCATGGCGAGGATATCCGCGCGCAATTCCGGGCGGAACCAGACGCTGTTCTGCGCGCTGCCTCCCGGAGAGACATGGTCAGCGCCGATCCGGCCGGTCAGCAGCCCGCGGGCGAGGGAACCGTAGCAGTGCGCCAGCACCCCCGCCTTTTCACACAGAGGCAGATACGCCTTCCCGAAATCCCGTTCCAGCAGATTGAACTCTTCCTGCACGGCGTCCACGGGTCCGATCCGCCGGTACGCCTCCAGATGCGCGGGCGTGGACCGTGAGATGCCGATGGCGCGGATCTTTCCCTCGGACTTCATGCGGAGCAGTTCTCCCATCGTCTCCTCCACGGGCGTGAGGTCCGACTGCCGGTGCGTATAGTACAGGTCGACATAGTCCGTTTTCAACCGACGCAGACTGTCTTCCAGATCGAGGCGGATGGAACGGGCCGACAGGTTCCGGTAGGCGGTCCTGCCGTCCCTTTCATACTCCCGCACGCCGTCCGCATCCCTCCAGTGAATCCCGCACTTGGTACTCAGCACATAACGGCTGCGTCTTCCGGCCAGGGCTTTCCCGACCAGCTCCTCCGAGTATCCGGTCCCGTAGACGGGAGCGGTATCGATGAAATCCACGCCGAGTTCCGGCGCGGCATGCAGGACGCGGATGTATTCGGCTTCGGACCGGGTCCCCCAGCCGCCCCAGGCCGTCCCGCCGCCCATCTCCCACGTGCCGAGCGTCATGGCGGACGCCTCCACTCCCGACGAACCGATCCGGATTCTTCTCATGGTGTACCGTCCCTCCGTTTCCGCTGGAATCCCGTCAGCCGCGCGCCGTCCGGTAGTCCCGTAGGAGCTGAAGCGCGATGCCCGAATTCTGCAGTTCGCGTTCCGCTTCGTCGATGCCGAACCAACGCGCGGAGTCGACTTCACCCGAAATGCGGAAATCAGCCTTCTCGATCCGGGCGGTGAACCCAAGCATCAACAGGTCCTTGCGCTCAAAGTAGTAGCTTCTCATGTAACGGACATCCCGCACCCGCAGCCCGATCTCTTCCTCGACTTCGCGGGCGGCCGCGGCCTCGATCGTCTCACCATGCTTGACGTAGCCCGCGACGCAGATGTGGTTCTTGCTGGTCACGTAATCCTGGCGGATCAGCGCGACCTCGTCCGGATCGTCCGCGTTGACGGGCAGAACAATGACGCAGCTGTAGGAAAAGCCGAAGTGGGGGCGTCTGCACGTTTCGCAGTACGGAACCAGTCCCTCGTCGCCGATCTCACGGGGTTCCAGTCGACGGCCGCATGTCGGGCAGTAAGCGAAATCCATGGTCATCCCCGCCTTTCATCCGGAAGCGGCAAAAGCCGTTCCTCGGCGATGACGGCGGCGGCCTGCACCAGCGCCGCGCACGGCCGGGACTCATAATATGCCGCATCCCGCAGCGACGGCACGCTGGAAAATCCGCACTCCGCCTTTTCGAGCAGTGTTTGGCAGACCGTGGAGGAACAGCGCGACTCGAACGCCGCATCGAGTTCCTGCACACGTGCGTAGACCGCCTTTTTGGCATCGCCGTCCCCGGGCGGATACCCGCCGTCGCGCAATCCCGCCAGCAGGAACAACGCCGTGACCGCACCGCACTTCCCGCGCATGCCGCCCATGCCGCCGCCCATGCCGGCCGTCAGCCGGAGCGCTGCCCCGGGATCCATGCCGAAACGGCCGCTGTAGGCGGCAAACACCGCCTGACAGCAGTTGTACCCCTGCAGGAACAGTTCGAGCGCCCGGCCCCCGGGTGTTTTTTCAATATCCATGGCTTCCTCCCTATGCCTGCACAAGGCCCGATTTGAGTGGTATTCTACCCGATTCGGACCGGGCTGCCAAATCGATCCGTTCCGGAATGCGTTCTTTTGCTGTTATTCGATATCGTGTACGGAAATAATCGTTTACTTTCACGAGCGGACAGGTAGAATGGATATGCATTTGCCGTCCATGACACCAACGAGAAAGCGGGATATCCATGCAGGAAGAACGAATCCGAATCATTTCCGACTACCTCCGAAACCGCAGTTCCGCGACGGTCCCCGAACTCGCCTCGATGCTCCACGTCTCGCTGGACACGATCCGAAGGGATCTGCGGCTGCTGGAGAGGCGTGGCCTGGTCAGCAAGGTCCATGGCGGCGCGGTGCTGACTTCCGCCTACGAGCGGGAAAACATCTACCCGATCCGGCAGACCAGCAACATCAAGGAAAAGGACGAGATCGCGCTCAAATCCTCTGCACTGGTCCAGGACGGCCAGTTTCTTGCGATCAACGCCGGCACGACCGGAAACCAGCTGGCCAAACGGCTGGTGTCCACGATGCGGCTGCTCACGGTCCTCACCAACAGCATTTCCGTGGCGCAGATCCTTGCGGAAAATCCCGGATTCACGGTGATTCTGTGCGGCGGGGACCTCAATCCGACCGAAAGCTCGCTTGGAGGCCGGCTCGCCGAGCACGGCTGCAGTCAGTACTATACCGATATCGCCTTCATCAGCATCAATGCGGTGTCCCTGTCAAGCGGCCTCTCCGATTTCCGGGTCGCGGAAGTCGGCGTGATCAACACCCTCATCCCGCGAGCCAAGAGAAACATCGTCATCGCGGCTTCAAGCAAGCTCGAAAAGAAATCCCATATCTTCGTCTCGCCGCTCAGCAGCATCGACACGATCATCACGGACAGCCGTGTGGCGCCCGAGGTGGCCGAACTGTACCGCAGCGGCGGAATAGACCTGCTGTATTGACGGCGCGGCAGACTTGGGATCAGCGCAGCCAGAACCAGTCGAGCAACAACAGAAGGACGAGGAATCCGGCGAAGTAGGCGGCCGCGATCAGGCAAACCGCCTTGAGCATGCCTGTAATGGCGGCGCGGCGTTCCTCGGGGGACAGATCCGGCGGGGGTCCGGCTTTCGCCGGCCGCTGCCAGGCTCCTTTCCGGTGCCAGGGCATCCCCTCGAGATCCATGTCCGCGATGGTACGGCCGTCGTCATCCATCGGTTTCATCATCCTGCACCTCCTTGCCGGTTCAGTCCCCGCCGGTGACGGCCCGCGCCTTTTCAGCCTCTTCGCGCTGCATGTCCACCAGATGGCACGCGACATGGTGGCCGGGTTCGACTTCGCGGTAGACCGGTACTGCGGATCGGCAGATGTCCATCACATACGGACAGCGCGTATGGAATTTGCATCCTGGAGGCGGATTCGCCGGCGACGGGATGTCGCCCTGCAGGATGACCCGGTTCATCCGCACGGTCGGGTCCGGAACCGGAACCGCGGACAGCAGCGTCTGCGTGTACGGATGCAGCGGCCGGTCGAACAACGCCCTTTTGGGGGCCATCTCGACCATGGAACCGAGGTACATGACCCCGACATCGTCCGAGATGTGCTCGACGACGGACAGGTCGTGGCTGATGAAAAGATAGGTCAACGCGTGTTCGTCCTGCAGGTCCATCAGCAGGTTGATGATCTGGGCCTGAATGGACACGTCGAGTGCCGAGACCGGTTCGTCCGCCACCACAAACCGCGGTCCGAGCGCCAGGGCGCGCGCGATGCAGATCCGCTGCCGTTGGCCGCCGGAAAACTCATGGGGGTACCGGTCGAACTGGTGTTTCTGTAGTCCGCAGTCGTCCATGGTCTTGAGCACGTGTTTCCTCCACTCGGATCGGGGTACGATCCGGTGCTGGCGCACGGCTTCGCCGATGATCTCGCCGACCGGCATACGGGGGGAAAGCGATGAGAACGGATCCTGGAAAATGAACTGCATCCGCGGGCGGAGATTCCGCAGATCTTTGCCCTGGATCTTCATCAGGTCGATACCGTCGAATACGACCGAACCTGCCGTAGCGTCCAGCAGCCGCAGGATGGTCCTCCCCACCGTGGTTTTTCCGCACCCGGACTCCCCGACCAGCCCGAGCGTCCTGCCCCGCAGGATGTCGAACGACACGCCGTCCACGGCCTTGACCGAGCCGACCTGACGCTGCAGGACTCCCGAACGGATCGGAAAATGCTTTTTCACATCGCGGACCGACAGCAGGATGCGGTCCTCCCGGGCTTCACCCGCGGATCCCTCCCTGCCGGCAAGAGCGGAACGGTAACCGTTCATCAGCGGTCACCCCCTTCACACAGCCAACAGGCGACCTGGTGCGTCGGAGACAGCCGGATCATCGGCGGATAGTCTCCTTCACACTTCGCAAACCGCTTCTCGCACCGCTCGCGGAAATAACAGCACGGCGGCATGCCGATCGGATTGGGTACCTGTCCGGGAATCGAATAGAGCCGCTCGACCTCGCGGTGGACCTGCGGCTTGGCGTTCAGCAGACCGACGGTATAGGGATGGCGGGGATCCAGATAGATATCGTGCGCGGTTCCGGTTTCAATCACGCGGCCCGCATACATCACGATGACATAGTCCGCCATCTCCGCGACCACCCCGAGATCGTGCGTGATCAGCATGATGGACGCGTCGACCTTGCCTTTCAGCGAACGGAGGAGATCCAGGATCTGTGCCTGGATCGTGACGTCCAGCGCGGTGGTCGGTTCGTCCGCGATGATCAGCCGCGGGGAGCAGGACAAGGCCATCGCAATCATCACGCGCTGCCGCATACCGCCGGACAGCTCGTGGGGATAATTCTTGTAGACCCCTTCGGGCCGCGCGATCCCGACTGTCCGCAGCATCTCGACGGACCGGTTCCGTGTCTCTTCCTTGGGCAGCCGCGGATTGTGAAGCGTGATCGCCTCATCGATCTGGTCGCCGATCGTAAAGACCGGATTCAGGCTGGTCATCGGCTCCTGAAAGATCATTGCGATCTCGTTCCCGCGGATTTTCTGCATCTCTTCCAACGGGAGCCGGGTGAGATCGACCGCTTCCGTTCCCCGGTTGTACCGGATCGCTCCGGACACGATCTGTCCCGCGGGGCCCTGCACCAGGCGCATGAGGGACAACGACGTGACCGACTTCCCGCAGCCGGACTCCCCGACCACGCCGACGGTGCTTCGCAGCGGGATCGCGAACGATACCCCGTCCACCGCCTTGACCGTACCCGAGTCGGTGAAGAAGAATGTGTGGAGGTCGTCGAATTCGATCAGGTTGCCGGCATCCGCCATTTCCGTCACATACTCGGAAGCGGGGATGGCTTTGCGTTTTTTCGCTTTTTCATACAGGCGGATCTGCCGGGAGTTCTCCCGTGCGACACGCCTTCTTTCTTCGCCTGCTGTCGGCATCGTTCGATCCTTCCCTTCCTATCGCTTCATTTTCGGGTCGAACGCATCCCGCAGACCGTCGCCCACAAAATTGAAGGCGAGAACGGTCAGCAGGATGCAGAGGCCGGGCGGAACCCAGATGTGCGAATACTTGCGCAGAATGATCGGGTCGGTGACGGCCTGCACCATGTTGCCCCAGGAAGCGTACGGATAGCTGAGTCCGATGCCCAGGAAGCTGAGGGCCGATTCCGTCAGGATGATGCCTCCAAGCTCCAGCGTCGCGATGACGATCAGCTGAGGCATGACATTGGGGACCAGGTGCTTGAAAATACGCCGTGCGGGGGACAGCCCGGTCGCTTCCGCGGCGACCATGAACTCCTGCTCGCGCAGCGACAGGATCTGACCGCGCACGATCCGGGCGATGCCGGCCCATCCGAGGATTCCGAGCAGCCCCATCAAAAAGTAGATCTTCTCGTTCTGCGGCACTTTCATGGCAAGCATCATCGCGCTCAGGATGAGCATGATGGGCAGGGTCGGCAGGCAGAAAAAGATCTCGACCAGACGCATGATGACGTTGTCGACCCATTTCCCGTAATACCCCGCGACGCCTCCCATGATGACTCCGAGCGCAAGCTCGATCAGCACGACGATGAATCCGATCCGCAGCGAGATCCGTCCGCCGTACATCAGACGCGTCAGAACGTCGCGCCCGTCCGCATCGGTTCCCATGGGGTGTCGAACGGAGGGTTGGGCGCGGGAGTGAAACTTCACACCCGGCGCGTTGAAATCGAATCCCTTGAGGTCGGTGACCTCGACCCCGTTGACCTCGTAGAACAGTTCATACTCGCCGTAGGGGCTCAGGATCGGGCCTGCGAATGCGAAAACGGTCATGAAGACAAGGACGATCAATCCGACGATGGCGAGCCGGTTGCGCAGGAAGCGTTTCATGACCAGCTGGCCGGGCGTCACCACGCGGTCGGCCGTGTTGGTCTCCGGATCCGGAATCTTGTTGTCCATCATTACGGTGTCTTCCACGAGAAGCACTCCTTCAGCTTAAGCGTATGCGCGGATCGACGACCGCGTACAGAATGTCCGACAACAGGGTGCCGGCCAGCGTGAGGACGGCCAGGAACATGTTGAAACCCATGATGAACGGGATATCGCCCATATTGAGCGCCTGAAACGCCGTCCGTCCGAGACCGTCGATCGCAAAGATGCCTTCCGTGATGATGGCGCCTGAAAACAATCCCGGCAAAGATCCCCCGATCATGGTGACGATCGGGATCAGGGTGTTGCGGAACGCGTGCCGGTAGATGACCTTGTGCTCACTCAACCCTTTGGCGCGCGCGGTCCGGATATAGTCCGCATTGAGGACCTCGAGCATGTTCGTGCGCGAGTAGCGCATCAGCCCGCCGATGCCCGTCACGACGAAAACGAGAACCGGCAGTACAAAATGGTAGGCCATGTCGAGTGTCAGGCGGAATCCTTCGTAATCCATGCGGGCGTTGACCATGCCCGACAACGGAAACCAGCGGAGTTCGATGGCGAACACCCGCTGCAGGACCGCCGCAAAAAAGAACGAGGGAAGCGATATTCCCGCGAGCGCAAACGTGGTCACTGCATAGTCCAGTTTGGAATACTGACGGGTTGCGGACAGGATGCCCAAGGGGATCGCGATGATGAGCTCGAAGAAGAACGCCGTCGCGGCCAGGGAAAACGAAACCCACATCTTGGATCCGATGACGTCCGTAACGGGTTTCTGGTAGACGAAGGAATCTCCGAAATTCCCCTGGATCGCCTGTCCCAGCCATTTGAGATATCCCGGAACGACCGCGGTGTCGAGACCGTACAGGTGCTTCAGACGGACGATCATCTCGGGGGTGACCTTGGGGTTTCCCGCGGTCATGCTTTCAACAAAATCGCCCGGCATCATCCGGACAAGGAAATAGATGATGACGGAAACACCGAACAGGATGACAACGCTCAGCAGCAAGCGCCGTACGATGTATTGCTTCACGGATGCCGACCCTTTCTATACGCTTTGCACGCGGGACAGTACGGGAAGGCCTGCCCGGCCCATGTCGGACCGGGCAGGCCTTCCGCGGCTGCTGTTCGTCAGTGCAGTTCCAGCGTCTGGACTTCTGCGAAATACCCGTAGAACGGGGTCATTTCTTCCGGCAGGGTGTCGATGTTGACGATCTCCGGGTTGAACACATACATGTTCATGCGCTGGTAGACCGGCATTTCGACCGCCCAGTCCATGATGATGTCGAGGCACTGGCCGTAGATTTCCTTGCGCTTCTCGACGTCGTTCGTGGCACGGCCTTCTTCAAGCAGTTTGTCCAGTTCGGGGTCGTTGATGCTGTAGTGGTTGGACGACTGTCCGGAATGGTAGACCTGGTACATGTCGGGATCGATGGTCGATCCCCAGGCTGCGCACCAGATGTCCCAGCCGTCCGCGTCGAGCGTCTCGAAGAAGACCTGACCGCCGACGTCGCGGATTTCCAGCACGCCGCCCAGCGATTCGAGATCGATCTTCATCTGGGTGAGAATCTTGTAGGAAGGATGCGCGCCGCTGCCGTCGCCGGGGATGCCCGCTTCGATGCTCAGCTGGACGCCGTCCTTGGCGAGGACCGTCTTGCCTCCCTGCTGCTCCTGTACGTAGCCTGCCGCTTTGAAGAACTTCAAGGCTTCATCCTTGGAATACGGGTATACAGCCTTGGCGTCTTTGGGGTAAGCCCAGGATACGGTGGACATCGGGCGCTCGATGACGACTGCTGTGTCGCCGTACCAGTCACGCACGGACGGAGCGCGGTTCATGAGGCTCATGAGCCCTTTGCGGACGTTGCGGTCGGTCACGTTGTCGGCGTTGATGCCGATGTAGCCGTATCCGTTGTTCATGATCGTCGCGTAATGCAGTCCGGCCGCCTCTACCTCGGCGATGTTGTCGGGGCTGCACGGCGGATCGGAGATGTCCGTATCGCCCAGTTTGATCGATTCCAGTTTGTTGGAGGTGTCGATGACCTGGAATTTGATCTTCGGGATCTTGGGCGCGCCGAGGTAATAGTTCTCGTTGGCGGTAAAGGTGACCACATTGTTCTCATAAGATTCGAAGACGTAGGCGCCAGCGCCCATCGGAGCCGAGTTCTTGGCCTTGACCGTGCTAAGGTCGCCCTTGATGTAGCCGTCGCCGTAGTAGGTCTGCTTGACCGGCTGCACTCCGCCGAGCTGCCAGATCGCAGTCGGGTCGACGCCTTCGATCGTGATCTCCACGGTGCGGTCGTCAATCTTCTTGATGCCGGTGATGTCGTCGATGGTGACCTTGCTCTCAAGCTGCGCCTGGATGTACTCCTGCTCGAGGGCGGTCTTTTTCACGTCGATCGCGCTCGCCTTGTGGTCGTCCCAGTAGCTTTCGACTTCCACGTCGACATACGCCTGGATCTCGGCCGCCTTGAGCGCATCGCCGGTCAGTCCGTCCGGATTCTTGAATCCGGTGTAGTTGTTGATCTCTTCCGCGCCGTACGCTTCGTAGTCCGCCGCGCAGTAGTCCTTGATATAGGCCGTCACCTCGTCGTCGGTGATCTTGGCGGCCTCTTCCCCGATCTTCTTGATCTTCGCCTTGTAGTTCGCATCGTTGTAACGATACTCGTTCGCTCCTACGATCGGGACCACGAACAGTGTCGAAGGTCCGTCATAGGTCGGATCCAGATATACCTTGTAGGCAAAGATGATGTCGTCCGCGGTCACCGGGGTGCCGTCCGAATACTTGACGCCTTCCTTGAGTTCGAAGGTGTACACCGTACGCAGCACCTTTCCGGCAGCGTCTTTCAGTTCGACCGGCGTCACGTACTTGGCCAGTCCGTCCATGGGTTCGCCTTCCGGATTGTTGCGGATCAGCGCTTCCATGGTCATGTTCGTGACATCCATGTCGTACCCGGTTGTGCCGAAGAACGGGCTGAATACCCCGTTGAATTCGTCATAACCCAGAACCAGGGTGTTGTACTCGCTTGTGCTGGGGATCGTGGTGGTTCCCGTCGGGGCTTTGGTGGTGACCGCAGGTGTGGTTCCGCTCGGTTCCGGTGTCGTCTGGCCGCAACCGACGGCAACACCTGCAAGCAGACCCAGAACCAGGATCAGGGCAAAAACCTTCCTCATGTCAGATCCTCCGCTTTTCTCTGGATTTTGTGAAACCGGGAAGCCCGTGCTCCGCGGATTTCTCCGGTTCCCCTGCAGGAAATACCGGCTTCTCCCTTTGCCGGCTTGTTGGGCAAATTATACCGAATATGCACAATAAAATACAAGACGCTGCGCTCGATGGGTTTCATCTACTGTGCAATGTAACCATATTTGTAAAATTGGGCCTCCTTGTTGTAATTTTCTTGACGGCAATTGTGAACAGCCTGTGTATAAACGTGCATTATTCACGAAAATGTGCATAATTTTCTTACCGCAGACAACACGCGGTCACTTGCGATTCCGACGCCGGACCGTATTCGATTCAGAACGGCAATGTTATAATCCGTACCGCACGACATTCGCCTGTCCCAGATCCGGAGAAATGTATGGAAATCGAGAAAAACCCCGCCTTCTATCTGAAGCTTTTCCTGTCAACATTTACATTGAGCGCATTCACTGTCGGCGGCGGCTACGTCATCGTACCCTTGATGCGCAAAAAGTTTGTGGACGAGTATCACTGGATCGACGAAGACGAGATGATCGACATCACCGCGGTCGCGCAATCCGCGCCGGGTCCCATTGCGGTCAACGCCTCGCTGCTGGTGGGATACCGGATGGCCGGACTGCCCGGTGCCGCGACGACCATCTTCGGCACCGTACTGCCCCCGTTGATCCTGTTGTCGTTGATCGCGGTGTTCTAT
>JAGOFF010000262.1 GCA_017997315.1 Clostridia bacterium | reverse complement strand
CGAGTTCATGGAACTGCTTTTCTGGATCGATGCGTTCAAGCGCGCGAGCGCCGGGTCCGTGACCGCGATCCTCCCGTTTTTCAGCTACGCCAAAGGGGACAAGAAAGACGAGCCCCGGGTCTCCATCCGCGCGCGGGTGTGCGCGGACTGCCTCGAGGCCGCGGGAGTCGACCGGATCCTCACGATGGATCTCCACAGTCCCCAGATCCAGGGCTTTTTCAAGAAGCCGGTCGACCATCTGTACGGGATGAAGACCCTGTGCGGGCACATCCGTACCCTGGATATCGACAACCTGGTCGTGGTCTCGCCGGACGTCGGGTTCGCCAAGAACGCCCGCAAGTACGCGGACTGCCTGGGCGCCTCGGTCGCCATCGGGGACAAGACACGGTCCGCGCACGACGAGAACGCGCACGTGCTCGAGATCATCGGGGATGTGCGGGGGAAAAACGCGTTGATCACGGACGATTTCACCATCTCGTGCGGCACGCTGATCGACACCGCACGCGCGCTGCGCGAGAACGGCGCGGAACGGATCATCGCCTGCGTCACGCATCCGCTGATGGGGGCGTCCGGGCTGGCCTGCCTGGCCGCGAGCCCGATCGAGCGGCTGATCACCACGGACACGGTCGAGAACACCGCGGCGTTCGCCCACCCCAAGGTCACGATGGTCAGCGTGGCGGGGTTGTTCGCCCAGGCGGTCGAAATCATCCACACCCGGGAGTCGCTCAGCCGGCTGTTCGACTGACGACCGATCCCTGCGGACTGCGGCGAACGTGCCGCATCGGAAAGGCGGCACGCATGGCGCTGTACCACGAAACCTGCACCCTCGGGAACCACCCGTTTGCGATCCGGAACGCCGAACCCGGCGACGCCGAGGCGATGATCGCGCACGTCCGGCAAGTGGACACTGAAAGTGTGTTTCTGGCGCGCGAACCCGGGGAGTTCACGATGACCGTCGAGGAGGAGGCCCGCTTCCTGGAGCAGGTCCGGGACTCGGATCACCGGATTTTCCTGGTCGCGGAGACCGACGGGACAATCGTCGCCTGCTGCGATGCCGCGATCAATCCCCGGATCCGGTTTCGGCACAAGGCTGTGATCGGGATCGCGGTCCGTCGCGACTATTGGTCCATGGGGATCGGGCGCAGGCTGATGAACGCGCTCATCGGCTGGTGCCGTACCCAAGGGCTCGCCAAGGTCGAACTCACGGTGGACGCCGAAAACCAACGCGCGTTCTCCCTCTACACCAGCCTGGGCTTCGTCGTCGAGGGCACGATCCGCAAGGCGCTGCGCCTCGCGGACGGGACATACCGGGACACATACGCCATGGGGCTTTTCCTGGAGGAGTGAGGGGAAAGCAGACAGCCGCGGATCTCGTGGACGGCGCGGAACCGCGGTCGTCAGCAGCCGCAGTGGCCGCCCTCTTTGGTTTCCCTTTTCGAAATCCGGTGATCACATGGTAAAATGGGAGCATTCGCTTTCACGCATACGCACGCATCACAAGGAGGACATCCCATGCAGTATCGGAAGTTCGGCAGATTCGACATAAAGGTATCCGCCCTCGGATTCGGTTGCATGCGGCTGCCGCTCGCCGCGGACGGCTCGATCAACGAGCCCGAGGCGATCCGGCTGATCCGCGACGCCATCGACCGGGGCGTCAACTACGTCGACACCGCCTACGGTTACCATGGCGGCAAGAGCGAACTCCTCGTCGGCAAGGCGCTCCGGGACGGCTATCGGGACAAGGTGTTCCTGGCGACCAAGTGTCCGCCCTGGAAACTCGAGACCCACGCGGATTTCGACCGTCTCCTCAACGAGCAGCTCAAGAAGCTCGGCGCCAACAATGTCGATATGTACATGATGCACGCGGTCAACGCGGACACCTGGAAAACCGTCCGGGACCTGGACTGCTTCTCGTTCCTCGAGCGCGCCAAGGCGGACGGACGCATCCGGTACGCCGGATTCTCGTTCCACGACAACATCACGGTGTTCAAGGAAATGGTCGACCATTACAACTGGGACTTCTGTCAGATCCAGTACAACTACATGGACCAGACCAACCAGGCCGGAACCGAGGGACTGCGTTACGCCGCGTCCAAGGGGATGGCGGTCATCGTCATGGAGCCGCTGCTCGGCGGCAAGCTGTCCAAGCCCGCTCCCGAGCCGGTGCAGGCGCTGTGGGACACCGCGGCAACGAAGCGTTCGCCCGCGGCCTGGGCACTCTCCTGGCTGTGGAACCAGCCTGAGGTCTCGCTGCTGCTGAGCGGCATGAACGCCCAGACCCAGCTCGACGAAAACATGGCGGTCGCGGACTACGCGGTCCCGGGTTTCCTCGGCGCGGACGAACTCGCGCTCATCGACCAGGTCAAGGCGGAGTACGAAAAGCTCACACGCGTGCCCTGCACCGGCTGTGAGTACTGCATGCCCTGTCCCTCGGGCGTCGACATCCCCGGGATCTTCCGCGCCTACAACCAGGCGGTCATCTACGACGACTTCGCCGGCCAGGGCGCGCACTACCGCAACAACTTCCCCGAGAGCGAGAAGGCCACCAGCTGCGCGGAATGCGGCGCGTGCGAGGCGGTCTGCCCGCAGAAGATCGGGATCATCGAGAAGCTCAAGGAGGCGCACGAAGCCCTGATGAAGGGCTGACGCCGCACCGAGAAAAGCGGGTCTGGCAAGGATGGGGCCGTCCCGGCGGGGCGGCCCTTTTCATGTGTTCATATACCTGTACGTCATGGCACGCAATATGCATATCGATAACACCTGTGTTATCGGAATCGCCCCGGCCATAACACATGTGTTATAACAGTCGAAGAACAGGACGGCCGCGCGAATGCCCGCTCCCGGGAGGACACCCATGGAACGCATTCTTTTCACCAACGCGCGCATCCCGGAGGGGGACGGTTTCGCCCTCCGCCATGTGCTGATCGAAGGAAGCACGATCGTCCGGATCGACGCGGAACCGGCCGAGGCGGACGCCCGCCGTGCGGATCTCGCCGGCGCCTGGCTGCTGCCCGGATTCATCCACGCCCATGCCCATCTCATGGAAAACTACGACGGATTCAACACGGACAAGCTGCGTCGCTGGCTTCGCTCCGGCATCACCCACATCCGGGACCAGGGGATCCTGTCCCGGCACGGCGTCCGGGAAGCGGTCGCCTGGCGGGACAGCCTGCGCGCCGCGGACGGACTCCCGTCGATCTCGGTCCCCGGGCCGTACCTGTCCGCGCCCGGCGGGTACGGCGGGCTGCAGCCGATCGGGGTGGCCACGTCGGAGGAGGCGCGCGAGGCGGTGCGCCGGCTGGTCGACGGCGGGGCGGACCACATCAAGATCCCCTACGACGAAGGATACGACGAAGCCACCCGGGCGCTTCCGATGCTGGAACCCGCCACGATCG
>JAGOFF010000028.1 GCA_017997315.1 Clostridia bacterium | reverse complement strand
ACGGCTGCATCGTGTACCAGGAGCAGGTCATGCGGATCGTGCGCGACCTGGCCGGCTTCTCCATGGGGCAGTCGGACAATGTCCGGCGCGCGATGGCCAAGAAGAAGCCGGAGGAACTGGCGAAGTACAAGGACCTGTTCCTGCACGGCGGAACGGACGAGAAGGGGAATGCCGTCGCGGGCGCCGTCGCCCGGGGGGTGCCGGAGACGGTCGCCGCAAAGATTTTCAACGATGTCATGGCTTTCGCGGGGTATGGCTTCAACAAATCCCACGCCGCGGCCTATGGCGTCGTCGCGTACATCACGGGATGGCTCAAGGTCCATTATCCGGTCGAGTTCATGGCCGCGATGCTCAACAGCTTCATCGGCGGCGGCGCCAAGCAGGCTGCCCATTACGTGCGTACCGCCCGCAGGATGGGCATCGAGGTGCTCCCGCCGGACATCAACCGCAGCGGTGCGAAATTCACGACCGAGGGCGGTCGGATCCGGTTCTCGCTGGCGGCGGTCAAGAACGTCGGGGCGGGAGTGGTCGGCGACCTCATCGCGGACCGTGATTCACAGGGGGTGTACGGCTCATACGGCGCCTTCCTCCGCAGGATGTCCGCGCTGGGCATGAACCGGAAAGCGGTGGAGAGCCTGGTCAAAGCCGGCGCCTGCGACGGATACGGCATTTCCCGTTCGCGCATGGTGGCGGTGATCGACATGTGCTTCGCACAGGAATCAAACCTGCGCCGGACGCAGATCGAAGGTCAGATGACGCTTTTCGAGGCCTGCGGTACGCCGGAAAACCGGGATCTGGCGGATATGGAGCCCGCCTATCCCGAGATTCCGGAATTCGGTCCCGAGATGCGCCTCGCCATGGAAAAGGAAATGCTCGGATTCTACCTTTCCGGACACCCCCTGGACCGGTTTGCGGACACCATCCGGCGTCTGGCGACCGTTGACAGTTCCGCCCTTGCGGCGCACCCCGCCGACACGGCCGAGGACGACGCGGACGATGCGGGATATGTGCCCGCGGGCCAGGGACTGTCCGACGGGACCCGTGTCGTGATGGCCGGCCTTGTACTCGGCCGCAAGAACAAGACCACGAAGAAGAACGAACTGATGTGCTTCCTAACGATGGAAGATCTGGTCGGAGAATATGAAGCCATCGTGTTTCCCAGGGTTCTGAAGGAGAGCGGGACGTTGCTGGAGGCGGACACGGCGGTCCTGCTCGAAGGCACCGTGAGTTTTCGCGCCGCATCGGGCGCCGGCAAGGAGGAGTCGGACGGCCAGCTGACCGTCGAGAGGGTGTTGTTGCTGGACGGCATCGGTCCTGGCGACACGATCCTCCCCGGCCGGTCGCGCGACGGACGCAGGATGGGTCGGCGGGATGCCGGCCCGGCGTCGGCCGTCGGGATACCGCCCGATCCGGACGAGGGGGAGTGGATCCCGCCGGAGACGGAATCCTTCTATCCTCCCGAGGACGAAATCCCTGGCGGAGACCGGGCCGGCGAAGGCGGCGCAGCGGCTGCGGGATCCCTGTGCGTGCGGCATTTCGGTACACTCGGCGATCCGGGATACCGCCGCCTGCTCAGCATGCTCCGGTTCTTTCACGGCGGTTGTCCGACCTGCGTGTTCCTGGATGCGACCGGCGAACTGGTCCGGCTGCCGCAGGAGTACTGGATCGAGTGCGACGACCGTGTGATCGGTGCGATCGCCGCCAGGGCGGGATTGTCCAACATCGCATTCATATAAGTGAATCCGTAATGCAAGGAGGTTTTCATATGGAATCCGAACGGAAACCGATCTCCACCATCGGTGTGCTCACAAGCGGGGGAGACGCGCCCGGCATGAACGCAGCCGTCCGCGGTGTCGTGCGTGCGGCGGTGTACTACGGGATGAAGGTCTACGGGATCCGGCGCGGATACCATGGCCTGTGGCGCGGCGACTTCGTCGAACTCAACGGGCGTTCGGTTTCCGAGCTGCTCCAGCGCGGAGGTACGTTTCTCATGACCGCGCGAAGCAAAACGTTTCAGACGCCCGAGGGGGTGCGCCAGGGAATCGCCATGGCCAGGGTCTTCAATCTCGATGCGGTCGTCGTCATCGGGGGAGACGGATCGTTTCGGGGGGCCCGCGACCTCGCGGACCAGGGATTGCCGGTCATCGGCATTCCCGGAACGATCGACAACGATATCGGTTGTTCGGAGTACACCATCGGTTTCGATACCGCAATGAACACCGCACTGGAGGCAGTCGACAAACTCCGCGACACCTCGTCGTCCCATGAGCGCTGCAGCGTGATCGAGGTCATGGGGCGCAATGCCGGATACATCGCGCTCAATGTCGGAATTTCGGTCGGCGCGGAAGTCATCCTCGTTCCGGAGATCGAACGGGACATCGACGGGTATGTCGTCCGCAAGATCCTGGAGGGGCGGAACCGCGGGAAAAAGCACTACATTGTCATTGTGGCGGAAGGGGCGGGGGACGCGATCGACATCGCGAAACGCATCGAGACCATGACAGGGCTCGAGGCGCGCGCCACGATCCTCGGACATCTCCAGCGCGGGGGATCGCCGACGGAACGGGACCGCCTGACGGCAAGCATCATGGGAGTCAAGGCAGTGCAATGTCTGCGTGACGGCCGGCTCAACCGGATCATGGCCGTACGGCAGGGAGCCGTGACCGATATCGATCTTCACGAGGCGCTGGAAATGACGAAGACGATCTCGCCCGATGACATGGAAACGTACGAGATCCTTGCCACCTGAACCGGCGGACGACCTGTCCGCCCTCTGGTTTGACCGGTTTGCGCACGCGCGGTTATAATGGATTCGATGAAGCTTCGTAAGCAGATCACGGTCCCCAACATCCTGACGCTGATCAGGTTTTTTTTCATCCCCGTCATGGCGAACTATATCCTCGCCGGGGATGATTTCCGCGTGCTCGCGTTTTTCCTGTACTTCGGGATCTGGTCGACCGATCTGCTGGACGGCTACATCGCCCGCCACTTCCACCAGATGACGGATCTGGGGAAACTCATGGATCCCTTTGTGGACAAGGTCATGCAGTTCACGGCGGCCGTCACCCTGTACGGCACCGGTAAAGTCCCCTTCTGGCTGCCGGTGTTCGTTGCGGTCAAGGAAGTCCTGATGATGATCGGGACGGCCGTGGTCCTGCGCTCACGGCGGCAGGTCGTATATGCCAAGTGGTACGGCAAACTCGCCACCTTCGCGTTTGTCGCCGGATCCGGCGCGGTGGTCCTGATGGACACCCGCACCGCTTCCCGGTATTCGACGTACATCTTCCTCCCGGTGATCCTGCTGTCCTGCCTCGCCGCGTACCAGTATGTGATCGGGGGCATCCGAATGCTGACCGGGCGGCCGCGGCCGGAAGAGGCATCCGGCGGACCCCTCCTTCCCGGCGGCGAAGGGAAAGATGACAGACCGGGAGCGGAAGAACCCGGGGAAAAGGATGAGTGATCCCCTGATGGATCCACGCACGCTTCATATCCTGGAATTCGACAAAATCATCGCGCTGCTGTCCGCCCGGGCGCAATCCGGACCCGGACGCGAGCTGTGCGACGCCCTCCAGCCCACCCGTTCATTCGAGGAAGCCTCGGAACGCCAGTCCCATACGGACGATGCGGTCCGGATCCTGCTCGCCAAGGGGTCGCCGCCTCTTTCGGGCCTTACGGACGTGCGGCCGGCGGCATCCCGCGCGGCGGCGGGAGCCATGCTGACCTGTGGCGAGCTGCTGAGAGTGGCGGCTCTGCTTCGCGGCGCGGCCCGTCTCAAGTCGTTCGTCCCGGCCGAACCGGGCGGGAACGCCCTATACGCCGCGATGCTTCGGCTGCAGCCCGCCGCAGCGCTTGAGCAGGCCATATCCGCCGCGATCATCGGCGAGGACGAGATCAGCGACCGGGCGAGCCCGGGCCTGTATTCCATCCGAAGGAAAATCCGGGATGCACAGGCCAAGGTCAAGGAAATCCTCGACCGGATCGTGCGGTCCAACGCCAAGATTCTCCAGGAACAGCTGGTCACGCTCCGCGGAGACCGTTACGTCGTGCCGGTCCGTGCGGAATACCGCAACGAGCTGACCGGGATCGTCCACGATGTTTCGTCCAGCGGTTCCACGCTGTTCATCGAGCCGATCGCGGTGGTGGAGGCCAACAACCGCATCCGTGAACTCCTTTCCGAGGAGCGGGAGGAGATCGAGCGGATCCTGTTCGACCTCTCGGCGCAGACCGCCGACAAAATCGACGAGCTGTCGGTCGACGTAACGACCATGGCATGGATCGATTTCCAGACTGCAAAGGCACGGCTTGCGATCGACCAGCACGCCATGCCGCCCGCGCTCAACACGGAAGGGCGCATCCGGCTGCGCGGCGCGCGCCACCCGCTCATCCCGCGCGACCGGGTGGTTCCGATCGACTTTCACATCGGTTATGAGTTCCGGACGTTGGTGATCACGGGTCCCAATACCGGAGGCAAGACGGTCGCGCTCAAGACCTGCGGGCTGCTCTGCCTGATGGCGCTCGCCGGTCTGCAGGTTCCGGCGCTGGAAAATTCCGAGATCTCCGTGTTTGACGAGATCCTTGCGGACATCGGCGACGAACAGAGCATCGAACAGAATCTGAGCACGTTTTCATCGCACATGTCCAACATTGTCGCCATCACCAACCGGGCTGCGCCCGGGACGCTCGTTCTGGTCGACGAGTTGGGTTCCGGAACCGATCCGTCCGAGGGGGCCGCGCTGGCGACCGCCATCCTCGACCACCTTCGCGGACGGGGGTGCGTGACAGTCGCCACGACACACTACAAGGAGCTCAAGGGATATGCAATCGAAACGCCCGGTGTCGAGAACGCCTGCTGCGAGTTCGACACCGAGACGCTGCGCCCTACCTACCGCCTGCTGATCGGGGTGCCCGGGGTCAGCAACGCGTTCGTGATTTCCGGAAAACTCGGACTGGACGCCGGGATCATCGAGATGGCCCGGCAGCGGATCTCCGAAGAGGGGATGCGGTTCGAGGAACTGCTCCAGGATGTGGAAAAGAGCCATGCCGAGAGCCGCCGGATGCGGGAGGAGACCGCCGCGATCCGGGATGCCGCCAGACAGGACGCGGAACGCGCGGAGACGCTGCGCGGGGAGATGGAGCAGAAACGGTCGGAATACCTGCAACGGGCGCGTGAAGAGGCACGCGGGGAGCTTGCCGCCTACGTGGAGGAGGCCGACCGCCTGCTGGAGGAGGTACCCTCCGCCCTCGATCTGCAGGATCGCGAGTCCGCGGAAAGGCTTGCGTCGGACGCACGCAGGAGACTCCGCGAAGCGCTTCACGGAGTGGAAGGCGCCATCGGGCGCGCGACGCTGGACACCGGCGATCCGGCCGCCGTACCGGAGCGTATCGTGACCGGTGAAACTTATTTCGCTGTATCCCTGAACATGGAGGGCAAGGTGGTGGACGGCCCGGACAGCCGGGACTGCTTCACGCTGGTGAGCGGTTCGGTCAAGGCGACGGTACCCCGAAGCGCGCTCCGCCTGCCGGGATTCCGGAACCGGGAAGACCGCAAGCGCGGCCGTGCCGCGGAAGCGGCGGCCATGCGGAAGAAGTCGCCGCCCGTGATTTCCAAGGCGATGACGTTCCAGTCCGAAATCCAGCTGCTTGGAATGACGGTCAGCGAAGCCGTAGCCGCTCTGGACAAGTATCTGGACGAGGCGGTGCTGGCGGGATCCAGTTCGGTCCGGATCGTGCACGGGAAAGGGACGGGTGCATTGAGGGCCGCGGTGACGCAGTTTCTGCGCAAGGATCCGAGAGTGCGGACATTCCGGCTCGGCGCCTACGGAGAGGGAGACAGCGGAGTCACGCTGGCTGAACTGCGATAGAGGGGATCACGGACGGCCGGGATCGAATCCGCGGATGAACCGGCTGAACAGGGTATGTCCCTCCTCGATGAAGATCCCGGTGGACCTGCACAGGTTTTCATCATAACCGTCCGCATGGAATCCGTCCGCGCGGTCCGAACTGTCGTACAGCGTAAACGGAACCGGTTGGCGGGTATGGGTCCGCAGTGCGATCGGCGTCGCGTGATCCGGCAGGCACAGCATGCGGTAATCCTCGCCCGTGTCGCGCCGGTGGGATTCCAGCCAGTCCCATACAGGACCCACGATTTCCCGGTCGATCTTCTCGATCGACAAGACCTTGTTTCCGACTTCCGCGCGGTGGCCGCATTCGTCCGGCGCTTCGACGTGGAGATAGACGTAGTCCTGGCCCCGGCTGAGCTCCTCGACGGCCGCCCGCCCTTTGCCGGCGAAGTCCGTGCGGATGTTGCCGGTGATGCCGGGCACCTGCTTCACATGCAGCCCGGCCAGGATTCCAAGTCCGTTGATGAGGTCCACTGCGGAGATGACGGAACCGTGCAGCCCGTAGGTGTCTGCGATCCGCGGCAGGTCCGGACGGGTGCCCTGCCCCCATACCCAGACCGCATTCGCGGGATGGAGCCCACTGGCCGCCCGGTCGGTGTTGACGGGATGCGAGGGCAGGATCCGGGCGCTTCCGCGCATGATGGATGCCAGACGGTCCGCCCCTTCCCCTTGCGGCAGGTAACCGCCGATCGGTTGTGTCAGAATGTCGTGCGGAGGCGTCGTTTCGAGGCGGGTCGAACCGTTTTTCCAGACCATGCAGTGCCGGTAGCTCTTGCCGGGATGGAACCGGATCGTGTCGTCCGAGAAACGGGCGTTGACCTCTTCGATGATCCTGGCTCCCTCGGCGCTGCTGATTTCATCCGCCGAGTAATCCGCCATGATCCGGTTCTCATAGTCATCCGCTTCGGACAGCGTCACCAGGTTGGTCCGGAAAGCGACGTCGCCCGGCTCCAGATCGATGCCCATGCTGACCGCCTCGATCGGCGAGCGGCCGGTGTAGTACCGTACCGGATCGTATCCCATCACAGCCATGTTGGCGGTGTCGCTGCCCGGCGGGACGCCGTCCGGGACAGTCCGGATCATGCCTGCGTAGCCTTCCCGCGCCATCCGGTCCATATTCGGCTTGACGGCGCGCATCATCGGGGTCTGTCCGTCCAGCTCTTCGAGCGGGAGATCCGCCATGCCGTCCGGCAGGAAAATGACATACTTCACGTGGGATCCTCCTCTATGCGACAAGACTCCCCGACATGCCGGAGAGCCTTGGCGGACTGCTTTGGGTCGAACCGGCCCGGCCGGACCGGCAACATGCAGGGGGACAGTTCATCCCAGACGCCGGATGCGGCGGACCCGGAAACCGGCGGCCGGCGCGGTGTGCGCCGGATCGGAGTCCATCGCGGCAGCGATCGCCGCCGTGATGACCGCCACAAGCGCTTCGTCGGGATACGACGGGAGCGCGGACGGCAACGGGGAAACGACCGGTGCCGACGGAACGGCCGCTGCGCCCGCAGGAGCCTTGCGGCCCGCACGCGCGGCGGAGAGAGAGGCGATCTGGACGCAGATGCTGACCAGGAGGAGGGCTGCGATGACGATCGTCATCGCCAGCAGGGTGCCGGAAGTCCCGGCGGATAGCATTATGCGGATGGCGGAATCGATAATCACGGGTGTCATGCGGTGTCCTCCGGAGAAGATGTGGCGTCCGGCCGCTGTACATCCGCGCCGAACGGGGTCTATTATACCTTCAACGGCGCCGGCCGCGCAATCGGGGAGGGAAACGACATGATCGACATGAATGCGGAGTTCCATCCGGCGGAACCGTCCAGGGTCACGGTGTTCGTCGGGGCGTACGGCAGCGGCAAATCCGAGGTGAGCGTCAACTACGCGTTATGGCTGGCCGCCCGCGGACCGGTATCGCTGGCCGATCTCGACACGGTCAATCCCTTCTACCGCTCGGCGGACGCACAGACGGCGCTGACGGCGGCGGGGATCCGGCTGATCAAGCCGGTATACGCCAATACCAACATCGACGTCCCTTCGATCGGAGGGGATGTGTTCTCGCTTTTCGACGACCGGCGGCGGTTCGCGGTGCTCGACATCGGCGGGGAGGACCTGGGCGCCCGGGTTGTTTCGTCCCTGCGGCCGCGGTTCGATCCCGCGGAAACAGCGGTATACATGGTCGTCAATCTGCTGCGCCCCTTTACATCGACGCCCGCCAGGATCGCAGAGGTCGCCGGAACCCTGGCCGATGCAGCGGGGATGCCCCTGAGCGGGCTGGTCGACAACACGAACCTGCTGGAGTCCGGCGACCGTCCGCTGCTGGAAGCCTCGCTCGCCGAAGTCGCGGAAGCCGGCCGGCTGCTGGTTCTCCCGGTGGTTTTCCGCTCCGCCCTGGACTCGCATGCACCGGCATCCTGGGGCGGATCCATGCCGGACGGGACGCCTCTGCTGCGGATGCGGCGGACGATCGGGTACGCCTTTTCGTAGGTGATGGTGTATAATACCTCACGATTGTCCGGGCGGCTGTATCCGGCCGCCCGATGAGTCCACTGTCAGGAGGTTATGGCATGGCTTTCGTCTCATTCCGCGAAGACCGGTGCAAAGGCTGCGGCCTGTGCGTCACCGTCTGTCCGAAGAAAATCATCCTCTTGCGTTCCGGAGTCTTGAACGCCAAGGGATTCCGTCCCGCCGGAATCGACGAGATGGATAAATGCATCGGATGCGCGTCCTGTGCGGTCATTTGCCCGGACAGCGTCATCGAAGTGGAAAGGTAGGGAACCGCATGAACGGCCGCGTTCTCATGAAAGGCAACGAAGCGATTGCGGAAGCCGCCATCCGGGCGGGCTGCCGGCACTACTTCGGGTATCCGATCACCCCGCAGACCGAGATCGCACATTATATGGCGAAGCGCATGGTCGAGGCCGGAGGCGTCTTTGTCCAGGCCGAGAGCGAGATCGCCGCGATCAACATGGTATACGGCGCCGCCGGCGCGGGCGCCCGCGCGATGACCTCTTCATCCAGCCCGGGCATCAGCCTCAAGCAGGAAGGTTTCTCCTACATCGCCGGTGCGGAGCTGCCCGCGGTGGTGGTCAACATCGTCCGCGGCGGTCCGGGCCTGGGCGGCATCCTGCCGGCACAGGGGGATTATTTCCAGGCCACCAAGGGCGGCGGCCACGGCGACTACCGCAATGTGGTTCTGGCTCCCGCCAGCGTACAGGAACTGTACGAGATGACAATCGAGGCTTTCAACATCGCCGACCGCTACCGCGTCCTGGTCATGATCCTGGGCGACGGAGCGCTGGGCCAGATGATGGAACCTGTCTCGTTCCGGGAGGAGGAGCACATCACGCGTCCGGAACGCCCATGGGAACTGACCGGTACGGGGGGGACGCGCGAGCACCGCGCGGTGACCTCCATCTATATCGAGGCGGACGACCTGGAAACCCTCAACCGGCGTCTGCAGGCCAAGTACCGCGAAATCGAGCGGGCGGAGACGCGCGTCGAGACCACCGGATGTGATGGCGCCGAGATCCTGATCACCGCGTTCGGGACCTGCAGCCGGATCATGAAGAACGTGATCGCGCAGGCGGAGTCGGAGGGAATAAAAGTAGGCCTGATCCGACCGATCACGCTCTGGCCGTTCCCGTCGGACGCGGTGGCCGCCGCGGTGGCGGATCCCGCGGTCAAGGCCATCCTGGATGTGGAACTCAACGCGGGCCAGATGGTCGAGGATGTCCGGCTCGCGGTCAACGGCACCAAGCCGGTTTACTTCCACGGACGCATGGGCGGCAACCTGCCCACCCAGGCGGAGATCATGGACAAGATCCGCGAAATTCTCGGGAGGTGAGCCTGATGGCGAGGAAAGTATTTGAAAACACACGCGGCCTGACCGACCTGCCGCGCCATTACTGCCCCGGCTGCACCCACGGGATCATCCATCGGATCGTCGCCGAGGCGCTGGTCGAGGAGAACCTGCTGGACGAAGCGATCGGGGTGTCCCCGGTCGGATGCGCCTACAACAATTACCTGTATTTCTCCTGCGACATGATCCAGGCTGCGCACGGACGTGCGCCCGCGGTCGCGACGGGCGTCAAGCGCGTCCATCCGGACCGTACCGTGTTCACGTATCAGGGCGACGGGGACCTGGCCGCGATCGGAACCGCGGAGATCGTCCACGCCGCGGCCCGCGGGGAGAAAATCACGACCGTTTTCGTCAACAACGCGATCTACGGCATGACGTCGGGACAGATGGCGCCGACCACCCTGGTCGGACAGGTGACAACCACCTCCCCCTTCGGCCGGAACGCGGAGACCCAGGGGTATCCCATCAATGTCAGCGAGATGCTCTCCCTGCTTCGTGGCTCGGCATATATCGAACGTGTGGCGGTCAACAGCGTGCGAAACATCCAGGCCGCCAAAAGAGCGATCCGCAAGGCACTGCGGATCCAGAAGGCGGGACTCGGATTCACCATGGTCGAAGTCCTGTCCACCTGTCCCACCAACTGGGGGATGGATCCGGTCAAGGCCCTCGGCTGGCTCGAGTCCGACATGATGCCCCAGTATCCCCTCGGCGTCTTCAAAGGCGCCGATCTGGAGGTGTGACATGGAGAAACGCATCATTCTCGCCGGATTCGGCGGACAGGGGATTCTTTCCGCGGGCAAGATCGTGGCGGAAGCCGGTCTGATCGAAGGGAAGGAAGTATCCTGGTTCCCCTCGTACGGACCGGAAATGCGGGGCGGCACCGCCAATTGCGGCGTCATCGTGTCGGACCGGCCGATCGGATCCCCGGTTCTGGACGTTTGCGACGTACTGATCGCACTCAACACCCCGTCCCTGCGCAAATTCGAGTCCAGGGTCGCTCCCGGCGGCGTGATCATCGTGGACCGCTCGCTCGTCCCGGAGGAGACCGCCCGGACGGATGTCGCCTTCTATCCGCTCGAAGCGTCCCGGATCGCCTCCGAGAAGGGGAACATGGCGTTCGCGACCGTCATGCTTCTGGGATGCCTTTCATCCGCGACGGGGTGCTTTTCGCCCGAGAGCTTTGAGAAGGCGCTTCGCCTGACTCTCCCGGAACGCCACCATCACTTCATCCCCGTCGAACTCGACGTGTTCCGCCAAGGCGCCGAGGCGGTCCGCCCGGGAAACGAATAAACGCCATTCCGACGCTTCTTCATGGGCGCTCCGCAGGGGGCGCCCTTTTGCGTCCGCATCAATCCGCATCCGGGTTACGGTATAATAAGCATAAGAAAAGCGGCGCCCTTTGCGGGCAGGAGGCCACCCGGATGGATCAGGCTTTCCTATTCAACCAGGGGGAGGACTGCATGAGCTACCGTATGCTCGGCGCCCACCCCATGGGCGTCGGCGAACGGGGGTTTTCGTTCGCGGTATGGGCACCGCATGCCCGTGCGGTCCGCATCGTCGGGGATTTCAACGGATGGAACGCCCGTCCGGCCGATGAGATGCGCATGCTGGGGACAACCGGCATCTGGAAGGGCACGGTGTCCGAGGCCGCCCAGTGGGACCGCTACAAGTTCGAAATCACCGGCGCGGACGGAACCATCCGCCTGAAAGCGGATCCATATGCTTTCCACAGCGAGACCCGTCCGAGGGACGCTTCGATCCTGTATGCCCCTCCGGCCTTTCCATGGACCGATGCGGATTACCTTGCGGGATTGCCTGCGCAGCCTGCCGATCGTCCGGTCAGCATCTACGAGGTCCATCTCGGATCCTGGCGGCGGAATCCCGACGGCACGGTTCTGAACTATCGGGAGGCGGGCCGCAGGCTGGCCGCGTATGCCGCCGAGATGGGCTACACCCATGTGGAACTGCTGCCGGTGATGGAACACCCCCTCGACGAATCATGGGGATACCAGGTCACCGGATATTTCAGCCCGACCAGCCGGTTCGGTACGCCGGACGATTTCCGGGCGTTCGTCGACCTTCTGCACGCGGCCGGGATCGGCGTCATCCTCGATTGGGTTCCCGGACACTTCCCCAAGGACGGCTTCGGGCTGGCGCGGTTCGACGGGAGCCCCACCTACGAGTACGGGGACGACCGTATCGGGGAGCACAAAGAGTGGGGGACCCTGGTCTTTGATTTCGCGCGGTACGAGGTCTGCTCCTTTCTGCTTTCGAGCGCGGTCTACTGGCTGGAGGAGTTCCACGCGGACGGACTCCGGGTCGACGCGGTGAGCAGCATGCTCTATCGGGACTACGGGCGGAGCGAGTATCTGCCGAACCGTTTCGGCGGGACGGAAAACCTTGAGGCGGCTGCGTTCCTCCGCAAGCTCAACGCCACGGTCCGCGGGAGGTATCCCTATGCGTTCATGGCGGCGGAGGAGTCGACGTCCTGGCCGGGGGTCACCGCTCCTGCGGAGGACGGCGGGCTTGGCTTCACGCACAAATGGAACATGGGATGGATGCATGACACGCTGGACTACTTCTCGCGGGATTTCATCCACCGCCGCTGGCATCAGGACGAACTGTCGTTTTCCATGACCTATGCGTTTTCCGAGCGATACGTGCTGTCGGTTTCCCACGACGAAGTCGTGCACGGCAAGCGCTCCCTGATCGACCGCATGCCGGGCGACATCTGGCGGAAATTCGCAGGAGTCCGTGCATTCCAGCTGTATATGGTCACCCATCCGGGCGCCAAGCTCCAGTTCATGGGCAATGAATTCGGGCAGTTCATCGAGTGGCGGTACGGTGAGGAGCTCGAATGGTTTCTGCTGGAGTATGAGACGCATCGGAAGCTTCGCGGGTTCAACGCGCGCCTGAACCGGTTGTACCTCTCCCGCCGGGAGCTCTGGTCCAACGACCGCGACTGGGGCGGATTCCGCTGGCACAGCTGTTCCGATCGGGATCACAGCGTCTACATCTATTCGCGGCGGACGGACGACGGCGCATTCCTGATCACGGCGCTCAATCTGCAGCCCGCGCCGGTCGACAACTACGGGATCGGGGTGCCGGAGCCCGGATGCTACGGAATCCTGCTGAACACCGATGCGGTCGAGTTCGGCGGCAGCGGGTACCCGGTTCTTCCGCACGGTGCCGCTTCGGTCGAAACAACAGACGAGAGCATAGACGGTTTCCCGTATTCCATCCGCATCCATCTCCCGCCGCTGGGCGGACTGGTTCTGTTTCCGCCGGAACACGTTTCCGGAGAACCGGATCCGGTCTGTCCCAGCGGGAGCACATGACCGCAGGAGGAAGGATATGGCAAGAAAAGACATCATCGCGATGATTCTGGCGGGAGGATCGGGCTCGCGCCTCGGCGTACTCACGCGGAACCTCGCCAAGCCCGCGGTTCCGTTCGGAGGCCGGTACCGCGTGATCGACTTCACCCTCAGCAACTGCACGAATTCTTCGATCGACACGGTCGGCGTGCTGACCCAGTACCAGCCGCTCCAGCTCAATACCTATATCGGGAACGGGCATCCCTGGGATCTGGACCGGAACAACGGGGGAGCCTTCATCCTCCCGCCCTATCTGCGAAGCGGGCGAAGCGAATGGTACAAGGGGACGGCCAATGCGATTTTCCAGAACATGGATTTCATCGACAACAGCGATCCGGAATACCTGCTGGTGCTGTCGGGCGACCATATCTACAAAATGGATTATGCACGCATGCTGGCACACCATATCGAACGGAAGGCGGACGCCACCATCGCGGTGATCGAAGTGCCATGGCCGGAAGCGTCCCGTTTCGGCATCATGAGCGTGGATGCCGACGACCGTGTCACGGAGTTCGCCGAGAAGCCCAAGCAGCCCCGCAGCAACCTCGCCTCCATGGGAATCTACATCTTCACCTGGGATCTGCTGCGCCGCGTCCTGATCGAGGACGACGCGGATGAGAAATCCACCAACGACTTCGGCCACAACATCATCCCGAAAATGCTCGCCGCCCGCATGAAGCTGACCGCGTACCGGTTCAGCGGATACTGGAAGGATGTCGGCACCATCGCAAGTCTGTGGGAAGCCAACATGGACCTGCTGGACCACCCGGAACAACTGAGCCTGTTCGACCGCAGCTGGAAGATCTACAGCAAGAATCCCGTCAAACCCGCCCATTACGTAGGGCGCGAAGCGGTCATCCGAGACAGCATCATGACGGACGGCTGCGTCGTCGAGGGCGAAGTGGTCCATTCCGTCCTGTCCGACAGTGTGACCGTGGAGCGCGGAGCGACCGTGCGGGATTCCGTGCTGATGCCCGGAGTGACCGTGCGTACGGGGACGGTCGTGGAGAAATGCATCGTCGGGATCGGTTCGGTGATCGGCGAGGACTGCCGGATCGGGGGGTTCGAGGAAGAGCCGTGCATCTATGAAAACCGGAACCTGTGCACGGAAGGGATCACCGTGATCGACAAGGGGCTGCAGATCCGCAAGGCGGCCCGGATCCCTGCCGGCTGCATGGTCGAGTACCGCGAGGATATCGCCGACACCGCCGTGATCGAACGCGCATTCCGGGTCGTCTGACCCCGGCCGGTACAGGAGGAGCAAACCATGTATAAAGACGCAATGTCCCTGATCCTGGCCGACAACAAGCGGATCGACATGGGGGAGATGACCCGCCATCGCCCGTTGTCCGCCATCCCGTATGCCGGACGGTACCGGATCATCGATTTCATGCTGTCGAACATCGTCAACACCGGAATCACCAGCGTGGGGATCATGACATACAGCAAGTACCGTTCCCTCATGGACCACATCGGAACCGGGAACGAATGGGACCTGGACCGCAAGAACACACGCGGCCTGACGATCCTGCCGCCGTATGCGAACGCCGAAAACACATTCCCCATCTACAACAGCGACAACGCGGATCTCGTGAGTGTCCTGGACTATTCGCGCAGCAACAACGGGCGGTATGTGCTGGTTTCGGACTGCACGATGGTCTTCACCGCACCGTTTGAGGACCTGATCCTGCGCCACGAAGCGAGCGGTGCGGACATCACATTCATGTACAAGCGCATGACGGCGCGCCCGGACGCCTACCACCTGGTCGTGGATACCGACCGGAAGGGCAACCTGACAAATGTGTTCGTCAAACCGGAGAAGCCGGTATCCAACAAGATCTCGATGGGCGTCCTCGTCCTGGGCAAGCCGCTCTTCGAGGATCTGGTGAGCGAGGCGATCTCCAAGGGGGATCGCGGACTCAGCATCCACGGGCTGCTCATGCTGCACGGGCAACTCGAGATCAAGGGGTATGAGTACAAGGAATTCGCACAGCACATCAACAGCGTGGCATCCTACTTCGCCAACACCATGCAGCTGGTCGACGCGTCCGACGCGCGGAACGCCCTCTTCTGGTCCGGACAGCCGGTGTTCACAAAAATCAAGGATGAGGCGCCCACCCTGTACGTGGACGGAAGCCACGCGT
The DNA here is from genome assembly GCA_017997315.1 of Clostridia bacterium. Classification (GTDB taxonomy): domain Bacteria; phylum Bacillota; class Clostridia; order Saccharofermentanales; family UBA5734; genus JAAYKS01. Next base: position 804 of record JAGOFF010000028.1, on the reverse strand, counting down.
CCGGCAGCATCATATCGAACGGCTGCCGCATTTACGGAGAAGTCCGGCGTTCGATGCTGTTCCGGGGCGTCATGGTGTCCCGGAACTCCAGACTGCGGAACTGCGTCGTCATGCAGGATTCCTTCATATCCGAAAACTGCGAGCTGGAGAACATCATCATCGACAAGAACTGCGTGATCCGGCCCGGCATCAAACTGGTCGGTTCGCATGAGCATCCCATTGTGATCGGAAAGGGGACGGTACTGTGAAAAAGACCAACGTGCTGATGATCGCATCCGAAATGGCGCCTTTCGCCAAGGTGGGCGGACTCGCGGACGTGGTCGGCACGCTGCCGCGCCATCTGAACGCGCAGGGGTGTGACGCGCGGGTCGTGCTGCCGCTGTACCGGAAGATCAAGGAACGGTACGCGGAACAGCTGGAGTTCCTGCGCTGGAGCATGTTGAAAATGGGTTGGCGGACCTTGTACAGCGGTCTGTTCCGAATGGTCCACGAAGGGGTGGTCGTTTATTTCATCGACAACGAGTCCTATTTCGGGCACGACTCGGTCTATCTGGACTATTCGTTCGACATCGAGCGTTTCTCGTTTTTCCAGCGGGCGGTTCTCGAAGCCGTCGGGGTTCCGATGGATTTCCACCCGGATGTCCTGCTGTGCAACGACTGGCAGGCCGGGATGGTGCCCTGCCTGCTGGAGGCGCACTACAAGCCCATGGGATACCACACGTCCGTCAGGACGGTCTTCACGATCCACAACCTGAAGTATCAGGGAATCCACGGGGTCGAGAACATCGCGGATCTCATGGACAT
>JAGOFF010000027.1:13642-16148 GCA_017997315.1 Clostridia bacterium | reverse complement strand
TTTCGAGATGGATGTGCTGGAACAGGTCGGCTTCGAGTGCGGACAGCGCTTCCATGAAGGCCCCGTAGCTGGCGCAGCCGTCGTCGGGCATCGTATATCCGCCGGTCAGCGCACGGAGTTCATGCAATGTCCGGCCCGCGGCTTCGTGCTCCTCCCGGATCTCCGCAGCCAGCTGTACGGTGTCCGCGGACCGCTCGGAGGGAGCGGCCGCGAGCTGCGGGAACAGCGATACCTCTTCCTTGATGAGATGCTGCTCCAGGTCGAGCTGCAGCCGGCCGTACAGCGCATGGATCCGGAACAGTTCCGGGTGGCGCTGCCCGTGGGCCGTGAGCACCCTGCGAGCAAGCTCCGCCGTGCGCGGCAGCGCGTCGCGCAGATACCGATGGTGCCGGGTCTCGATATGGGCGGTCAGATCGGAGACTTCCATGTCTTCAAACGCGGCCGGATACTCCCGCTCGCTTGCCGCCCGGTCCCGGACCGCATCCAGCGCGGAGTCCAGTTCCCGCGGATCGCGGCCTTCCGCGGCGAGCGCTTCGCCCAGCGGCCGGTGACCGCCGCAGCAGTAGTCCACGCCCGCGGCGCGGAACAGGGTCGCAGCCTGGGGCAGACGGGTGACGATGTCGCCGACGCGCTGCGCGCTCCAATCGGTGTTGATGGTCTCTCTTGTCGGATGATTCATATCGGACACCTCCCTTTGGTTTTCTTGACGGCTCCAGTCTAGCCGCTCACCGCAGGGAGGTCTGTGATCCGGATCAAATTTTCGGGATAGCTTTTCGCGGACCGGTCAGTCCGAGGCGTTCTCCAATGCAGCCCGATCGAGGATCACGATCGTGCGGTTCCCCTCGGACCGGATGATCCGATCGGTTTCCAGCTGGCCCAGCTTGCGGCTCACGGTCTCCCGGGCGATTCCGATATAGCTTGCCAGCCCCTCCCGGCTGAGCGGAAGACGGACCCGTATACCGTCCGCCTCCGGGACGCCGTACTTGTCCGCGAACTCCAGGAGCGCCGCGCCGATCCGGCCCTCGAGCGCCCGGACCCCCATATGCTTCGCAACGTTCTCGAGGCGTTCCAACCGGGATCCGAGCTCCTCGATGATCCGGACCGCGATGTCGGGGTATTCCCCGAGCAGCGCCAGAAAGTCCTCTTTATGGAGCAAACAGGCCCGGACCTCCTCCAGCGCCTCCACGGTGTACCCCGAGGCCCGGTCGAACAGCAGGTTCTGCTCACCGAGAAAATCCCCCTCGGAGAAAACGTACAGGATCTGTTCCCGGCCGTCGGGTGTCATACGGCATGCCTTGGCGCTGCCCTGGTTGAGGATCGCGGCGAACCGGGGGCGGCTGCCCTCGGTCACGATCGTCTCCCCTCGCGCGTACGTCCGGTGCACGACGCGGCGGGCCAGCCGCTCGAGCTGTCCGTAGTCGAGGGACGCAAAGATCGGGATGCCGTGGGTGCAGAGTTTGTCGAGACAGTTCCGGCAGGAACGGTCGCAGGTCCGGGACGATTCCATGTTCGGCCTCCTTCCATCCGGGGATCCGCCCTTATTTTACCCCGGAGCGCACTTTTCATCCGTAACGCCAACCGCTATGCTAAAGGCAGGTGGAAACACGCAAAGCAGTCGGCGGGAGGCGGTTTTCATGAAAACGGTGCACAGACCCTATCAGGACCGGAGCGACGATTTTGAGCGCATGTGGGCGTTCCTGACCGACGACTACCGCGACCGGGGCTACTTCATCTGGACCCATGGACGTCTTGGCGACTGGAAGTACGGGATCTGGTCGGAAAAGAAGTATATCCCGTGCTTCCTGGGGGACAACGCGCACTTGTGGTTCGACTCGTTCGGCTCGCTGGCGGGCTTCGTCGTGTCGGAGAACGGTGGTGCGGAGTTCACGGTATTCACACCGCGCGGATATGACTTCCTGTTTGATGAGATCCTTGGCTGGGTCGCCGCCAACTGGGCCGACCGCGGTACGCTCACGACCGAGATCCACCAGAACCAGACCGGCATCCGCGACCTCCTGCGCGAAGCGGGTTTCAAGGCGGACGGGACGGCCGCGGTCACGCAGAAGTACCTGCTGCGCGACGCCGGAACCGGCGAGGTCCCGCTTCCGCCCGGCTTCCGGGTGATCGACATGTGCGGGGATCCGGACTGGGACGGGAAACGGCTCCTGCAGCTCAATGCGTTCCAGAACCGGTCGGAACTCACCGAAATCGACCGGCTGGCGTACCGGTATTCCCGCGAATGCCCGGTCTATCTCCCGCAGTTCGACCTCTCGATCGTCGGGGAAGACGGCCGCCACGTCGCGGGCTGCCAGGCGTTCATCGACGCGCGCAACGGGTATGCCGAGATCGAGCGCATCTGTACACACAGCGACTACCGGCGCCGCGGACTGGCAGCCGCGGTCGTCAAGGCGTGCTTCACCCGGCTCAACGGCCACGGCCTGACGCATGCCTACATCACCGGCTACAGCCCCGGCGCGCAGGCGCTGTACGCCAAACTCGGCGCGAT
>JAGOFF010000027.1:0-13542 GCA_017997315.1 Clostridia bacterium | reverse complement strand
GCCGCGGACTGGCAGCCGCGGTCGTCAAGGCGTGCTTCACCCGGCTCAACGGCCACGGCCTGACGCATGCCTACATCACCGGCTACAGCCCCGGCGCGCAGGCGCTGTACGCCAAACTCGGCGCGATGTCCTGCGCCTCCTGGACCCTGTACCGGCAGGAAGCGGCTCAATCACGGACTCATCCGTGATTGAGCCTGAAGAGAACGGCCTGCGAGCAGGCCGTTCTCCGTATATACCCAATCTTTCCTTATCTCACTTGAACTGTCAGTCCAGCTTTTCCCGGACGGTCTTGGCGAGCTGGCCGAGATCGAACGCGAACACGTCCACGCGGGGATGTACCCCGCCGACATTGGCGATATAGTCACGGCGTACAACGCCGCCGAGCTTGCGGTAGAATCCGTTGGATGCGGCTTCGGAGAAGTTGTAGACCACCATTTCGTGGAACCGGTAGGTCTGGAAGTGCGCGATGATCCGGTCGAGCAGCTGGAGCGAGAGCTTGCGCCCGCGGTACTCCGGATCGACGAACAGGTAATAGAGTTCGACTCCGCAGTCGGTGTCCTGGGGGTCCGCCACGGCTCCCCCTGTGAATCCCGCAAGCCGGTCGCCGTCGAACGCTCCGAAAAGCGTAAAGTGGTCTTCCGCACGGTTGCCCAGCCAGTCTTTCATGCGGGCGGTCTCCTGATCCAACCGGAGGATGCCTGCAGGAAGGAATCCCGCATAGTCGGTTTCCCAACTGGCCATGCGCAGCTGCGCCGCCAGCGGAAGGTCCTGTTCAGTGAGTTCACGGATCAGCATGTTCCGTCTCCTCTCCATCGTCTACCCACACTGTACCGTGACCGGCGGACGCCCGTCAACAGCCCCGGACCTTGCGCACCCGGATGGATTCGGCAGGGCATTCCGGGACGCATCGTGCGCACTGATGGCACAACGATGGATCAATGTCCGCGCGCCGCCGCGGCGCATCCGGAAAGGAGATGGCCGCGGCCGGGCAGACCCGGGCGCATTTTCCGCATCCGGTGCAGGTGTCTGGGTCGACCGATTCAGACTTTTGAGCGGCGCGTCCGGCAAGACGCTGCAGTACTCCGAACGGACAGATCCCGTTGTGGAAGGCTTCCGGTTTCCATCGGAGGGTGACGAGGATCGCAAGCCCCATAAATATCGGAAGTAAAGGAAACTCCGCATGCAGCAGGCGCCGTGCCGCCAGCATGCCTGCTACGGACGCAGCCAGAAGTACGACCGGCAGCCAGCGCGTCCGGAAGAGCCGGGGGATGCGCGGGGACTGCCAGCCGAGTTTTTTCGACAGGCGTTCAACCGGCAGCATCAGCGTATTCATGGGACAGACATAACCGCAGAACAACCGGCCCCGGAAAACCGCGGCGATCAGACTCAGGAGAAAGATCCCGAGCCAGACGGGCAGCCGGCCGAGAACCAGCAGCAGGATGGTACCGAGGAGAAAGAAGATACGCACGATGTCGGCAAGTCGTTTTTTCATGTCTGCCTCCGTAAACCGGTGCGGCAGAAGCCGCACGGATTGATTGAATGCCATCGTAATGCTACGGTGGTCTTGCCGGAGTTACCAAGGCAACACAACGGAGGAAGAACCAGTGACGGACCGTTATCTGACAGGCAAAGCTCCGATGCCGGATCTGCTAAGCGGGATTCCCCGTACGGTGTTCGAGACGATGCTCCGGGACGGCGACGTCCGGATCCGACGGTTTGGTGCAGGAGAGATCGTACATCTCGCCGGAGATCCGTGCGACGCGGCGGATATCGTACTCGAGGGCAGGGCAGGGATCGAGCGGATCGGCGAGAATGGGGATCTGCTGGTGGTTGCGGACTTCGGCCCGGGGGACGTGATGGGCGCCAACCTGGTTTTTTCCGCCGGACCGGAATATCCGATGAACATCGCAGCCCGGATGCCCGTGGTTCTCCTGTCCTTTCGCCGGGAGCCTCTGCTGGAATCCCTCTCCCGGCATCCGGAATTTCTGCGGCGTTTTCTCCTGGCAATGTCCGTCAACGCAGGCGTGTTGAGCGGACGGATCCGCGACCACCAGCGCCGGACCATCCGGGATATCGTGATGACGCGTCTGCGGGATCACCGGAGCGCCACCGGCGAGCGGAAACTGAAGCTCAACCTGACAAAAAAGGAACTGGCGGAGCAGATCGGGGTCCATCGGACTTCCCTGTCGCGCGAACTGCAGAAAATGAAAGCGGCGGGGCTGATCGATTTTGATCAGCGCTCGATCACGCTTCGGGAGGATCCATGATCATCAGCGCAAGCCGCAGGACGGATATCCCCGCTCTCTATACCGAGTGGTTTCTTCGACGGCTGGCCGCAGGGTCGGTTCGGGTGCCCAATCCGATGAACGCGCGCCAGGTACGAACCATTTCACTGCGTCCGGGCGATGTGGACGGATTCGTGTTCTGGACGAAAAACCCCGCCCCGATGACCGGTCGGCTGGCCGCACTCGGGGACATCCCGCTCTACTTCCAGTGCACGCTCACCCCGTACGGTCCGGAACTCGAGCCCGGTCTGCCCGACACAGCGCATCGGGTGGCGGCTCTGCGCCGGCTGTCCGAACAGATCGGTCCGGACCGCGTGACATGGCGGTATGATCCGGTGCTGCTGGGCGCAGGATGGACACAGGAACGTCACGAAGAGGCGTTCGGCGCGATCGCGCACGCACTCCGCGGAGCGGTGAAGGGCGGAGTGTTCAGCTTCCTGGACCGCTATCGGAAAATTGAAGGGGTGCTGCGCACCCGGGGCATCGAACCTTGGACGGATGAATCCATGCGCGGCATGGCGGCGGGACTCGCACGGATCGCACATGCCGAAGGGCTGACGCTCGAGACCTGCGCCGAACCCCTGGATCTGTCCGGACTCGGCATCGGTCACGCGCGATGCGTGGACGCGTCCCGTCTGGGACTCACGGGTGCGCCGAAAGATCCGAACCAGCGCGGGGCATGCGGGTGTGCAGCCAGCGTGGATATCGGGATGTACGACTCCTGCGTGCTGGGATGCGCATACTGTTACGCGAACGCGGGCACCGCCGCGGCGATGCGCAACCATGCGGCGCATGATCCGGACGGGGATTGCCTCATCCCCCCGCGAAACCCTGCAGGCGATACCGGGTTCCGGACTTGATCCCGGCTTCGTTCACATAATAGATGTCGGCGGAATCCCGTCCGTTCGCGATCGAGACCACCAGGCAGCCGCGCAGACTCGCAGCCGCGGTTGCGGGATCCAGCCCGGATTCATACCGGAGATCCGCGTTGTCGGAGAAGAGGACCGCGGGCTGTACATCCGAACCGGACAGCGGAAAAACGGAGCCGCACACCACCCGGGCGCTGTGCGACTCCGGATTGACAAAGCCGTTGTTGTCCCCGCCGGCCATCCGCTGTTCGCACAAGGCTTCCATGTAGCGGCTGAGGATGGTCTGTACCGCGGGATCCGAGGCGGGATCCGAGTCCGACGCCGCGTACAGGTGCCCGGCATCGTAGTCCTGCGCGATCGCGGCCAGTTCCAGATAAAGCGACTCCGCGTTCTGCCGGAGCACCGCTTCACGCGCGCGGTCCGGATAATTGTCCAGCGCCAGCGCGGCGATCGCGGCCAGCACCGCGATGATCGCGACGATGACCACGAGTTCGATCAGCGTGAATCCGCGCCGCGACCGGCGGCAGGCGGAACCGCCATGCGGGGAGGGCATCCTGTGGAGGGTGCTGGCCTGCATTTTCATATATGTTCCTGATGACCCGACAAGATTTCCGTCACCAAATGTTAACACAATAAAAAATCCATTTGCATACGGAACGGTAAACGTAACAAACCCCCAATTCGGGGGTAACATGACGTCACACATGCCGCCGGCCGCCGGTTCGGGTAGAATGGAGACGAGAGGCCGGAGCAGATCGGACGGCCATGTCCTTTTGAACGGGAGGTGTCATGTACGATGGAACTGCGGGTGGGATTGCAGTTGTATTCAATCCGGGAAGCTCTCCATGCGGATCCCGCGGGCGCTCTGGAGCGGGCGGTCGCGGCGGGGTACACACGGTTGGAAGCCGCGAACGGCAACGCCGGAGCGGATCCCGGAATCGGGCTCGGGATGCCTGCCGACGAGGCCCACGCGCTGCTGGACCGGCTCGGCGCGCAGCTGATCGGATCCCATGTGAATCCTTTTGACGAAACCAACTACCGCGCGGTCCTGGACTACCATAAAGCGCTCGGGAGCCGTTCGGTCGTCGTTCCGATCCGGTTTTTCAGGGACGAGGCGGACCTTGCGGCCGCCTGCCGGCACATGAACCGCATGGGCGAGATCTGCGAGGCCGAAGGCGTCGCCTATCTGTACCACAACCATTATCACGAATTCCAGAAGATCGGCGGGGAGACCATTCTCGACATCATTGCGGAATCGACCGATCCACGGTATGTGGGATTCGAGATCGACACGTTCTGGGCGTACCGGGCCGGGATGGATCCCGTGCGGGTGTTGCGCCACTTCGGGACACGTGTCAAGGCGGTTCATCAGAAGGATTTCGCCGGCCCCGGCGAGACGCACAGCCCGGTCAACCTGCTGGAGAAACTCGGGGTCAAGGGCTTCATTCCGGCGGACAAGTTCGGCTCGGTGGTCGCGCGGGAGGATTTCGCGGAGATCGGAACCGGCCGCATGGACATCCAGCCGATCGTCGACGCCGCGATTGCGCTCGGGTCGGTCGAGCACATCATCCTGGAGCAGGACTACACCCGGCTCGATCCGTTCGAGAGCCTGCGGGTGAGCCGCGCGGGACTCGCCCGGTTCAGCGGGGTGTCGGCGGACTGAGCGCGGAGCCGCTAAGGCTCGGAGCAGCGGTGGCGAGCGGTCAGCGGCCGCCGTCCAGCTTCTTCCAGCAGTCCGCGCAGTACCCGAACACTTCCAGCTTGTGGCCGGTGATGCGGAAATCACGGTCCGCGAGCTGCGCGGCGTCCGGGTCGACCGGACAATGTTCGACCGCGACCATCTTGCTGCATCCGACGCAGAACGCATAATGCCGGTGACCGTACCGGTTCAGCTCATATACCGCCTGCCCGCCGTCCGGCATCGGGGTCCGCACCACGGTGTCGGACCCTTCAAGATGCTCCAGCGCGCGGTACAGAGTCGACAGCCAGACCGGCGGTCCGCCGTCCGCGTCCACCGCCGTACGGATCTCCTGCACGGTGAGCGGGCGTTCGGCCGCGGCGAGCACCGCGAGAAGGCGCTCCCGCGGACGGGTCCTGCGAAGACCCTCAGGCCAGGGAATGCCGGACAAGTCATGCGTCATGGCATGATCCGCCCCCTTTCATCCTCTGCGGCCGCCGCGGCGCCGCGGGACCGTCGGCCCAGCGCCGCGGCCAGCCGGACAGCGGCCTGAAGCACCAGCAGACAGGCGATCCCGACCAGCACGATGGTGCCGCCGGGCCGCAGCCGTGCGTAGTAGGAGAACGTCAGCCCGATCAGCACGAAAAGGACGCCGAATCCGGCGGAGAAAACGACCGTCTGCCGGTAGCTCCGGGCGACCGTCATCGCGCAGGCGGTCGGAACGACCATCAGCGAAGAGACGACCAGCGCCCCGACGGTCCGCGCGGCGACCGAGACCGTGACCGCGGTCAGCAGCGTGAACAGAGGGCCGACCAGGCGGACCGGAACTCCGGCGATGCGCGCGGCCTGTTCGTCATAGGCCAGATAAAACAGTTCCTTGTACAGAAGCAGGAAAGAGACCAGCACGACGACGGCGACCGTGACGACCACCCCGAGTTCCAGGTCGCTGATCGCGACGATGCTCCCGAACAGGAAACTCGAGAATCCGGCGGCGTTCTGGACAAATCCGGACAGCACGCCCGCGAGCCCGATCCCCGCGGACATCACGATCGCGATCGCCATCTCGGCGTATCGGGGGATGCGCTTGCGGATCACTTCGATGGCCGTCGCGCCCGCGAGGCTGGCTCCGATCGCACCGATGACCGGATTGAATCCGGCCAGCAGCCCGACCGCGACCCCGGCGAGCGAGGAATGGGACAATGCGTCCCCGACCATGGACATGCGCCGGAACACCGTCACGACCCCGATGCAGGGGACAATGACCGCCAGCAGCAGCCCGACCAGGAACGCGCGGCGCATGAACGCGAACTCAAGGATTTCCATGGGATCCCTCCGTTTCCGTTTCCGTCTCCGCTCCCGGGACGGGCCAGCCGCAGGCCGGCGCGACCGCGTGCGGCGCGACGGGACCGTCCGCATCCCCGGTCGGGAGTCCTCCGACTCCCGGGTGCCGGTGCCGGTGACGCAGCTCGTGCTCGATCTGCCCGATATCGACTTCCACCAGGATGCCGTACTCCAGGCATAGGACCCGGTCCAGACAGCCGGACGCGCGAGCGAGGTCATGGGTGACCATCAGGACCGCGACGCCGTCTTCGCGGCTGAGGCGGCGCAGCAGCGTGTACATCTCCCCGGCCGCTTCCTCGTCGAGGCCGGTCAGCGGCTCATCCATGAGGAGGAGCCGGGGTTCCGCGACCAGCACCCTCGCCAGCAGGACCCGCTGCAGCTGCCCGCCCGACATCGCGCCGACCGGGGTGCGAGCGGCGTCCGGCAGACCGACCCGGGCCAGCGCACGCGCCGCAGCCTCCCGGTGACGGGCGCGCGCGGGCCGTACCGCCCCGATCCGGCTGTACAGCCCGGACAGCACGATTTCGCCCGCGGTCGCAGGAAAACCCGCGGCGGCCGTCAGTCCCTGCTGCGGCACGTATCCCACCCCGGGAAGCGCTCCGCTGTCACGGACTTCGCGGCCCAGGATCCGGATCGTGCCGGCGTCCGGGCGCAGACTCCCGAGAAGCAGCCGCAGGAGTGTGCTCTTGCCGGTTCCGTTGGACCCGATGATCCCGACGAACTCCCCGGGCCCGACCGCGAACGAGACTTGTTTGAGTACCGTCCGGTCGCCGTATCCGAACCGGACATTCACAGCTTCCGCCAACCATTCCATCGGAATCCCTCCCATCCCGCTCACGAGTCGCCGAACGACGCCGCGATCGCTTCCAGGTTGTCCCGCTGGATCGAGAACCAGTCCTCGCCCGCGGCGATCCGGTCCGCGGACACGGCCGCAGCGGGATCCAGCACGCCTACGCGCGCGCCGGTTTCCGCGGCTATGGTTTTCGCAACCTTGTCGCTTGCGGTTTCCTCAAAAAAGATGACCTGGATGCCGTTCTCCCGAACCAGCCGGATGACCTCCGCGATCCGGGCGGGATCCGGTTCGCTGTCGGGGGTCAGTCCCTCGACCGGGATCTGGACCAGCCCGTACGCGCCGCACAGGTACCCGAACGCCTCGTGCGCGACGACGATCCTTCGCCCGACATACGGCGCAAGCGCGGCGCGGAAATCCGCGTCGAGCCGGTCTGCCTCGGTCGCCCATTTTTCGTAGTTTGAATTGTAGGTTTTCGTCCCTTCCGGGTCCGCGCCGATCAGGGCGTCGCGGATGTTGGCCATCTGGACTTTCGCGTTCGGCGGACTGAGCCAGACATGCGGATCATAGGCTTCGTGGTCCCCATCCGTGTCCTTGTCCTCCGCATGGGAGTCCCCGCTCTCCCGCAGAGCGATGCCGGCCGAGGCCTCGACCACGGTCAGCGTGTCGTTGGACAGTGTGCCGAGCACGTCGTCGACCCAGTGTTCCATCCCGGCGCCGCTGTAAACGAAAACGTCCGCCCGTTCCATCCGGGCGATGTCCGCGGCGGTCGGCTCCCAGGAGTGGGGCTCGCTCCCGGCCGGAACCATCATCGTGACATCGGCCCGGTCGCCCGCGATCTTGCGCGCGAAGTCATACATCGGGAAAAAACTTGCGGTCACCTGGAGACGGTCCGGGGACTCGACGGGTGGCGTGCCGCAGCCGGGGAGGATCGAGGCCAGCAGGACGGCGGTCGCGAGCAGAAGGGCGGCGCGGACGGCGGAACCGGTTTGCGGGGTTCGGGGAGGAAAATTCATGGAAAACCTCTGGCGCCGGGGTCCGGAGATGGACAGGCGCGGTGTTATTTGCGAATGGTTCGCATTTGCGCATTCAAGTATGGACGCATCCGACGCGGTGGTCAAGCCCGATCATGGTTGACGCCCCATGACGCCGGGCATAGCATGGAAGCGGACGGGAGGAGGATTTCCTCCCGTGGAGAGCCGCGGCTTCGACGCATCGCAGGCCGGACGGCAGGACAGGAGGCAACGATGGGCCAGACAGAACGATTCCATGTCCCGAAAACCACTGCGGAGCTGGCCGCGGTGTTCGACCACACTCTCCTCAAACCCGACGCCACGGCCGCCCAGGTGGAGTCGCTGTGCCGGGAGGCCGCGGCGACCGGCTTTGCTTCGGTATGCGTCAATTCACGATTTGTCCCGACGGTCGCCCGGATGCTCATCGGAAGCGGGGTCAAGACCTGCTGCGTCGTCGGTTTTCCGCTCGGTGCGGCATCCTCCCGCGCCAAGGCCGCGGAGACCGCGTTCGCGGTGGAGGAGGGCGCGCAGGAGATCGACATGGTGATCGCGGTCGGCGCGCTCAAGGCGGGCGACCTTGACGCCGTCCGGAACGACATCGCCGCGGTGGTCAAGGCGGCGCATCCCCGGGCGATCGTCAAGGTCATTCTCGAGACCTGCCTGCTGACCGATGAAGAGAAGCGGACCGCCTGCCGGCTGTCGGTCGAAGCCGGCGCGGATTTCGTCAAGACCTCCACCGGTTTCTCGACCGGCGGGGCCACGGTGGAAGACATCCGGCTCATGCGCCGTGAGGTGGGGCCGGACATCGGGGTCAAGGCTTCCGGAGGGATCCGCGACCTCTCAGCCGCGCTGGCTATGCTGGAAGCGGGCGCAAGCCGAATCGGCGCGAGCGCGTCGGTCGCCATCGTAAAGGAATTCGAGAGCCGGACCGGGGGCGCGGACAGGGGATAGAATCCGGATCGTCCTGTCAGCCGATTTCCGCCCCGGCCGACGCGGTTTCCGCGCTGCCGGCTTCATCCCCCAGCCAGTCGATCGCCCCGGAGGCGGTGTGGTATCCCATGGGTTCCCCCAGCGCCACCGCCAGTACATGGCGGCGGGTGGCGCCATGCAGGTCTGCGATCCGCTCCACATCGGCCCGGGGCAGCCGGCCGGCCAGACGGACCGCGGACCGGAGGTCCCGCCGGAATTCCGCCGGGACGGGGAGAGCGGCATGCTCCTCCACGGAAACCTCCCCGTCGGTCATCGTATAACCGAAGCCGTAGCGTTCCGCGTATACCCGGATGGCGGCATAGGCCGTCTTGGCCTCCCGGGTGGCCATCCCGTCCGCGCTGCGGCAGGCAAGGATCGCCCAGCGTCCGTCCTGGAGCGCGACGACGAGGTCGGGGCACAGCAGGACGTTCCGCTCCGGAGGCGAGTCGGGCAACGGGATCTCCAGGGAGAACGGCCAGATCCGCGCGACCTCCGGAAGCCGGTCGAGCGTGAGGATCAGGCGCCGGCCGATGGAGGAGACATAATCCAGACGTTCGTTCTCCTTGGCGGAGTACACCCGTCCGCGCCATCCCGGAACCTTGCGCGCCTCCGCGCGCGGGGTCCGGAAAAACACGTCGAACGCATCGGGATCGCGGCGCTCGACCCGATCCGGCCACCGGATGGACAAGAGGACGTTTCTCGGCGGACGCAGACCCGGATCCAGACGAATCGGCATGGCAGCGTGCTCCTGACGGACGGTCCTGAAAACCGTGCGTAATTATGAACATGAGATTTAACAATATGTTCATACTAGCACGCAAAGGGGACGCCGTCCATGCCGAATGCACGGACGATGTTCTGTCATCGGACGAAGATCAGCCGAACAGCGCGGTCAGGGTGTCCATTTCCTGCGCGAACTCCTCGAACGTCAGCTCGTCCGACTGGAACACCCCGTTTGCGGTCGGACCGGCTTGGCTGGTGACGAAAGACCCGGACGCGTTCAACCGGCCATCCGTATCCGCAAAGAAATTTATCGTATAGTAGCCGTCCGCATTGATCTCCAGCTCGTATTGCCGGGAATCCGGGGATACCTGGACCTCATCCGATGTGAAGACGTAGTCCGTGGAGGTCAGGAGACTGCGGAGATGCGAGAGGTCCTCCGTTTCCCGAAGAGTGCGGGAATCTCTGACGTAGCGTTCGTTGGTCCGGACGACCGCAACGGACGAGATGTCCTTCCAATCAAAGTCCAGGAAGTCGACCAGGCTGACCGGCCCCGACGGCGGGAATCCGACGACGGTGGTCGCTCCGGGAATGGTCGTCCGAGGCCCGGTCGGTACGGGTTCGGTCGCCGCAGGCCCGCCCGGTATAGTCGTCCGTGTTCCGTTCAGCAGGGCGGGCAGCCGGTTTCCGAAAAGGAACGCCCCGGCCGCCAGCGCGGCCGCGAGCAGGATCCATGCGGCGCGGCGCAGTCCGCGGCTCTCCGTCGGGAGGTCGGATCCGCGGTCGTCCACCGGGACGCCACGGGACGCGACGGGTGCCGGAGGATCGAGTGACAGACGGGTTTCCGGCAGGGTGTCCGAGAACAGATCCGGTTCCAGGTGGTCCCAGTCCGACAATGTTCCCGGCCGCGGCGTACCGGGTTCAGGGAGCCAGGCGGCCGACAGCCGCGCGCGCGCCTGCCGCAGGCGTTCCGCAACCGCTTCCCGCGTCAGGCCGGCGGAGGCCGCAAGGACGTCCTGATCCTCCAGGAGGGCGTACCGGCGCACCAGTATCTGCCGGTCGACGGAGGACAGTCTGCGCAGCGCGGTTCCCAGCGAGCCCGCGGTGCCGGCCGGAATCTCGGCAAGTTCGAGGGCCACGATGCGCAGGCGCGGCTCGTCGATCCAGCCTGCCGGCCGGTCGGGAAGATCCTCGCCGACCCGGAGGCTGGCGAGCGCGATGCCGCGGGCGACCGACCGGACGTGGCCCGTCGTGTCCGCACGGTCGGTGTCGAGCCGGTGGGCGCCCTCCCACAGGGACTTCCAGACCGCTTCGCATACGGCGGAAACCTGGTTCTGGCTGTAGGGGCCGAGCAAGGTGGCGGCAATCCGGGCGACGTCGCCGATATACCGGCGGCGGATTTCATCCATGGCTTCGTGGTCGCGAAGAGCGACCCGTTCGATGAGCGATACATCACGCATGGGGAATCCCCCTCTCCCGTCGTGTGCATCCGCGGCCGTCCGTCGACGCGCCGCGCGGCGTCAGTCCTCCCCGGCCGGAGCCGGGTGGCGATGTGCGTAAGGGGCGAACAGCCGGAGCATCTCGTCGTGGATCCGGCCGTTGGTGGCCAGGATGCTGTCGATCCGGCTCAAAGATGGATCTCCCCCGGAAAATGTCGTGATGCGGGCGCCCGCCTCCCGCAGGATCACGATACCGGCCGCATAATCCCACGGCCGCAGCTCCCGTTCAAAAAAGGCCGCCAACCGGCCGCAGGCCACGTGACAGAGGTCGAGGGCGGCGGATCCTCCGCGGCGCAGGTCTATGCAGCGGGTAAAGACGTCGCGGAGCAGCTCCATGTCCTCCATCAGTATACGCTTGTCGTACGGCGAGGTGCCGAATCCTACCAGGCTTTGCGCCAGTGTGTCGGCCGGGCGCGGGGCGATCGGTTCCCCGCACAGCCGGGCGCCGCATCCCGCGCCGGCCGAGTACAGTTCGCCCGTGAAAGGGTTGTATACGACGCCTGCCGCCGGCTGTCCGTCCAGAACGAGGGCGATCGATACCGCGGACTCCTGCGCGCCGTAGATCAGGTTGGACGTCCCGTCCACCGGGTCCACGATCCAGGTCGGGCGGGTGAATCTCCAGTCCCGGTCCGACATCTCCTCCGAAACGACGACCGAACCGGGCAGCAGCGCAGGCAGTGATGCGGACAGAAGCGAATCGACCGCCTCGTCGATCTCGGTGACGAAATCGAACGCCCCTTTGGCGCGGATGTGTCCGACCGTGCGGGATCGCATGAGCTCCCCCGCCTCTCGGGCGGCATTCTCTATTTTTTCCAGCAGTTTACATTTTGATCCCGAGTTCAAGAAACGTGTCCCATCCTTCTCCGGCCGGTCGCTCCGGCCGTGTCATTGCAGCGCATGGTTCGTGGGAATATAATCAATAGCATAGCAAATCCCCACATGAAAACACACCGGCTTCCATCCGTCCCCGCTCCACGGTCCCGTGTTGTCCCGGCCGTACCGGCTCGCGTCCGGCATGCGGCATAGGAATGGAGGATCCGACCATGAAGTGTACTGTCTGTGGCGCAGAACTCCCGGAAGGCGCGGCGTTCTGCAACGACTGCGGCAATCCGATCCGGCAGGGCGCGCCGTCTCCCGCCGACGCGGCGCCCTCCGCGCAGTCCTGCCCCCGGTGCGGCGCGCAGGCCCGCCCTGAAGCGACGTTCTGCCCCGCCTGCGGCTATCGGATGAAAGCCGCGGCATCCCCCGCGCAACCTGCACAACCGGCCCCGCCTGTACAGCCATACACGCAACCGTATGCCCAACCGTACCCGCCGCAGCCGGCTCAGCCCTACGCACCGCCCACGCAGCAGCCGGCGCCGTACCCGTATGTACAGCCGGCCCAGCCGTACGCGCAGCAGCCGGGTTATTACGCGCAGCAGCCGGGCTACTACGCGCAGCAGCCGGCCGCCCGTCCCGCAAAAAAGCGAAAGGGCGCACTCGTCGCGGTCATCATCGTCCTCCTGCTCGCGGTGATCGGCGCCGGCACCTACTTCCTGTTCGGCAAGCAGATCAAGCGGCTCGTGCTGGGAGATAAATACGCCTATGCCCTGATCGAGCAGAAGAACCTCAAGGACGACTTCGAGAAACTCGTCGATGCTGCGGCCCGAATCGGAAACCTCGAGGAACGCGCCGCCGCGGGCGGCCACTCGATCGGGCTCCAGGCGGACGTCGACGAGGCCGGCCTCGGGCTGGATGCGCAGACCGCCGCGGCGATCGGCGGCATCACGCTGCAGGACGACCTCGGAATCCAGTGGGTCTCCGGCAAGCCGGTTTACTACAACGCGCTCGGCCTCGCGGTCGGGGACGAGCGGCTCATGACGCTTCAGATCTACACCGAGGGAGATTCGATCCTGATCGGACTGCCGGAGGTGCTGGACAGCTATATCCGGATCGATCCGGCTGCGCTGGCGGGAGCGACGGGCGGATCGGTCGACGCGGCCAGCGCTACCATGCTGCTCGATCTCGTGACTTCGCTGGATCTTGCGATCGACCGGGGGGAACTTGAGAACTCCCTGATGGAAGTCACGAAGATCCTGCTGGACCACATCGACGAAACCACCTTTGAGCGCGGTCGGGAACTCACGGTCGGGAGCGTCACCGGAACCTATGACGCCTACACCGTAACGCTGGGCAGCGAAAGCGCCAAGGCTATGGTGATCGGCATTCTGGAGTTCGCGCGCGGGGACGACGCGCTCTACAACCTGATCGGGCGCGTGATGTCGCTTTCCGAAGGCGGGTCGTACGAGCCGGTCGATCGGGCGGAGTACGAGTCCCGGATGGACGAGGCCATCGCGGACATGGAGGCCGAAGAGATCACCGATCCGTTCACGATGATC
>JAGOFF010000261.1 GCA_017997315.1 Clostridia bacterium | reverse complement strand
CCCCGTCGAGGCCGGGCAGCAGGGGGTAGGTGAGGACCTCCTGGGATTCCTGCCCGTATGCGCCCTGGAGGTTCCGCCCGACCAGCAGGTTGAACGTCTGATCGGTCCCGCCGACCTCGACGTCCGCATGGAGCGCGACCGAGTCGTAGCCCTGCGCCAGCGGATACAGCAGCTCATGCAGATGGATGGCGACGTTGCTGTCGAACCGGTCCTTGAAATCGTCGCGTTCCAGCATGCGTGCGACCGTCGTGGAGGCGGCGAGCCGGATGACGTCCGCAAAACCGAGTGCTCCCAGCCACTCCGAGTTGTACACGACGCGGGTCCGCCCGGGATCGAGGACCTTGGCGACCTGACGGAAATAAGTGTCGCCGCTTTGACGCGTTTCCTCGAGGGTCAGGGCGGGCCGGGTCTTGGACCGGCCGGTCGGATCTCCGATCATGCCGGTGAAATCCCCGATGACAAATACGATGTCGTGACCCAGTTCCTGGAAGAGCCGCAGCTTGCGCAGCACCACCGTATGTCCCAGGTGCAGGTCCGGCCGGCTGGGATCCGCCCCCAGCTTGACGACCAGCCGTTTGCCGCTTTCCAGGCGCCGGACCAGGCTTTCCTCGGTGAATACCTGGACCGCGTCCCGCAGGATGTCCTGTATCAGGCCTTGTCTATCCATTCTCTCTCGCTCCTTATGGGCTTCTGTTTGCAGTATGCGCTTCCGTTCCGCCGTTCCGGCCGGTAACCGTCCAGAATCCGCGCGCGCCGTGTCCATCGCCGGGTCATCCTCGTACCTCCTTGCCTGTAAATGGAAAACGGCCGGACGCTCCTCGCGTTCGGCCGTTGTCAGTCGGGGGATGCAGGTCCGCCGCGTGTCGGCGGGATGCAGTCAGGAACCCGGACGGAAAAGGAACGGAACGCGAGTGCCGGCGACAGGACGGTAATAATATCGATAACCGCGGACTGCGCACATGATGCCGTTCCTCCTTTTTCTCCGGATGGGATGAGTATGGACAGAAGTATATACATAAAAGTGCCGCGCTGGCAAGCACTCGTCCGGGAACCGGCGACCGGGCGCGTCAAGCTTCACCGCCCGCCTGACGGTATGCCTCAAGCAGCCACCCTCGGACCGGAGACTCCAGATCCGCTTCCCCTGTGATCAGCACGTGATGGGTCCAGCGGCCCGGGCGCGGTTCGCAGGCTTCGACGATGCGCGCATCCTCCACCCGGCGGCGGAGCCCGAACGACAGGACCACATAGACATCAGGCCGGCCGCGGACCCGCCGGATCGGGAACCATGCCCAGGCGAAAGCGCGCTTCGCGGAAAAAGAGACCTGGGTCTAGCCGACCCGGATCTCAACATCGAAGCCCAGAGCCGTCACGTGCCGCTCGATCGCGGCATACAACTCCGATGCACCCGGCACGTCCGAGAAGAGCCGGACCGCCGCCGCATGGATCCCGCGGCAGGCTTCCTCTTCATCCATCCCTCGCCCCCTGCGCCTCCACTTTCAGGCGCATGCTGGTATATCTGGACTCTCGGAATCCGATCTTCTCGTAGACCGGTCGTCCGGCGGGAGTGGCGGACAGTCCCAGCGAGCAGACGCCGAGTCGGCGGGCCTCGTCGATGGCAGCCTGCAGCAGGGCCGTTGCGATTCCCTGACGCCGGAACTCCGGGAACGTGAACACGTTGAGCAGCGTGGCCGTTCTCCCTGTCGGGATCGTCGGGCTTGCGGGCCGCTCCTCCACGGCGCAGTAGACGGACGACACCGTCTCTCCGTCCACATCGGCCAGATAGGCAAAAATACCGGTATCGAGCTGACGCAGGAAATATTCCGTCATCCGCCCGCGGATTCCGGCCGCCGCCCCGACGGCTTCCTCACCGAACTCTTCCTGCAGGAATGCCAGCCGCATGCGGACCAGTAAAGAGATGTCATCGCGCGTGGCTTTACGTATCTCCATCCGTCGTCCCCCCTTGGATTGTCCTGCCGGTCGGATGCGCCGCCCGGCGGGATGGCCAGTCATAATGCATATTTCAGGATTAAGTTTATAATTATTGTACCCTAATCCGGATTGGAGGACTAAACATGGAGTTCGATGTCCGACCCCTGAAGCGTGCCGACATCGGAGCCGTCCGTGAAGCCGCGGCGTTGCTGACGGACGCCTTCCCGCACGCCTGGCCGACGTTGGCGGATGGGGTCGAAGAAGTCGAGGGATGTCTGGAGGACAGGAAGATCGTGCTTGCGGTCTTCGACGGCTCCGGTTCGGTCACGGGATTTGCGGGCGCCATGCCGCGGTATGCGGAGATCGGATGGGAACTCCACCCGATCGTCGTCGCCCGGGCGTACCGCGGGCAGGGGCTCGGCAGAAAGCTGCTGGACGCCCTGGAGCGCGAAGTGGCCGCGCGGGGCGGGATCACCCTGTATGCGGGATCGGACGACGAGTTCGGTCAGACAAGCCTGTCAGGCTGCGATCTGTATGACGGTTTGTGGGACCGCATCCGTGATGTCCGCAATCCGGGCGGCCACCCGTATGGTTTCTATCTCCGGTGCGGGTACCGGATCGTCGGGGTCATTCCCGATGCCAACGGGTACGGCAGACCCGACATCTGGCTGGCCAAGCGGCTTCGACCGTCGGAAGGGTATCCGATCGGATAACCCTCCGCAGCAGCACAGAAATAGCATCATTTTGACGGCAGGCGCGTTAAAACAACGCCGGCCGTTTGCGTAACCATACAACATCGTGAATCTGTGAAAATTTATTTAAAAGTTAAGTGTAATATCCCGTTGACAGGCTCTAAACATAGCCATATCATGAACCCACAACCTAAAAATGACATGAAATCGTAAAGAGCAAAGTGCGTGAAAGCGCACGACGCAAAGCCAGGAGTCTACCGCGGTCCTCCGACCGTCATGACAGTCCGGTTGCCGATACGGGCAACCGGGCTGTCGTTTTTATACTGCAAGAGAGAAGCGCAACCGCACGTACAGGAGGGAATCATGAAAAATCCGATTCGCCATGGCAAGAGATGGATGTCGTTTCTGCTGGTCCTCATGCTGACTGTCGGGCTGGTCGCGGCCCCGGCGTTCGCCGCGTCCGAGACGATCGAGAACCCGAACGGGGAATGGGAGAGTTTGTGGAATCCCTACTTCGGGCAAGTGTTTACTCCTACACAGAACACCACCGTCACTGGAGCCTCGTTCGTGATCCGAAGCTGCTGGCCGCACCCGTCGAGTGACGTCACGCTGGTGATCACGACCATGAACGGTGCGATTCTGGACACCAGCGACACTGTAACGGTCGGGAGTGAATACTCCTGGGTCGACTTCACCTTCGCCGGCGGGGTTCGGCTGAACGCCGGGACGAGTTACATTGTCGCCACCCTGTCTGCGACGCGCGGACTGGACGCAAGATACTCAGCCTGGTTCGATTATATGGGC
>JAGOFF010000260.1 GCA_017997315.1 Clostridia bacterium | reverse complement strand
AATGTTCGGCGGAGGGGGAGGCCGTGCCCGGAAGGCGGATGCAGGTGGACGAGTACGCCGAGGAGCGTCTTCCGAGGGCGTGCGGATCCAATCTGTACCTGAACGTCGCGCGGCCCTACCGCAAAGAATCCGGCTCGCTTGCCTGCCCGGAAGTGAAGCCCCGCGTAGAGGTGATCACGGAAGCCGACGGCGTGTACCTTCTTTGCGACCTGGGCGGCAGAGCCGGGGCGGTGGAGACCGTCGCCGTCACCACCGACCGGCTGGGAACCGCCTTTGAACCCGAGCTGCCGTACGAGAATCCGGACGGAACCCCGCTGTGCGTCGAGTGCGATTTCTTCGGGAATCCGCGCCCGGCAGGCAGGATGACGGCCGGCCCGCTGCAGGATCCGGAGAACGGCGGACAACGGATCCGGCTGATCCAGCTATAGCCGGATCAGCCGGACGGATCTGCGCCCGCCCGTCCGTCAAGGCCCGGAGTTCGCGGTCCAGAGCCATCAAAGTGCGGTTGATCCCCAATCCGCGCCTTGTGAAAATGACGAATTCCACGCCCCGCCCCTGTTTTCTGCCATTCCGCAGTTCGATGGAGGCGCCGGACAGGAGTATCATGGGTCTTGCCGCTGCGGATGCAGCCGTCAGAACCAGTGAAAAGAGCAATGTAACATGTTTTCCCGTCAATATGACCTGGACGCGCTGAACGGTCCGCTGTTCCGCAAGATCCTGGTGTTCGCCTTCCCGATCATGATCATGAACCTGCTGCAGTTGATGTTCAACGCGGTCGGCATGATCGTCGTCGGGCGGTTTTCCGGCAAGGAGGCACTGGCGGCCGTCGGCGCCTCCGCTCCGCTCATCAACCTCATCGTGAATTTTTTCATGGGCCTGTCGGTCGGGACCAACGTGATGGTGGCCCAGGACTGCGGCGCCGGGCACCCGGACGAGGTGAGCCGCTCCGTCCATACCTCGGTTGCGGTCAGCATCGTGGCGGGCCTGACGGTCATGGTAGCGGGTCTCGTGCTGTGCAAGCCGCTGCTGGTACTCATGGGCACCCCGGACGACATCATCGTCCAGTCCGCGCAGTACATGAAGATCTATTTTATCGGGGTGCCTGCCACCATGGTCTACAATTTCGGCGCGGGTATTCTGCGTGCGGTCGGGGACAGCCGCCGCCCGATGTACTACCTGATCATCGCGGGCGTGGTGAACGTGGGGCTCAGCCTGTTCTTTGTCGTGGTGCTCGGGATGGGGGTCGAAGGGGTGGCGTGGGCTGCGGCAATCTCCCAGTTCCTCTCGATGCTCCTGATCGTGACGTGCCTGCTCCGGAGCGACGGGGCGATCCGGCTGATTCCGCGGCGGCTGCTGCAGGTCGACCGCGTCAAACTCGTGCAGCTCGCCCGGATCGGTCTCCCGGCCGGGCTCCAGAACCTGCTGTTTTCCATCTCGAACGTGCTGATCCAGTCCGCGGTCAATTCCTACGGATCCAGCCTTGTCGCCGCGAGCGCCGCCGCCGGGAACGTCGAGGGGTTCGTCGCCACCTCGATGAACGCCTACAACGCCGCCGCGATCACCTTTGCAGGCCAGAACATGGGCGCGAAAAAGTACGACCGCATCGATACGGTCGCCAAGGTGTGCACGGCGCTGGTCTTCTCGACCTGGTTCCTGCTGGGCGGGGTGACGCTGCTGTTCGGGCGTCCGCTGATCGGGATCTTCAACTCGGACCCGGAGGTCATTGAACTCGGGATGATCCGGCTGACCGTGCTGCTGGCGGCGTACTTCTCCTGCGGCATCATGAACGTGTTCCCGGGTCTGTCCCGCGGGATGGGGTACTCGGTGCTCCCGATGATCTGCACGCTGACCGGCGCCTGCGCGATGCGGATCGTTTGGCTGTGGACGGTCTATGCCTGGCATCCGAGCGTGTTCATGCTGTACCTGTGCTACCCGGTCACCTGGACGCTGGCCGGAATCGGCCAGGTCGCCACGTTCTTCTACGCACGAAAGAAGATCCGGCTGCCGGCCGTCTCCTGATCCGCGATCTCCGCAAGATCGGACAAGTCCGCTTCATCCGTAAACCGTATCCTGAATCCGCACCCTCCATATGGAAGAGGGACGGAAGGGAGCGGCGGTCATGAACGAGGAAAGAAACAACGAAGCGGTGTTCCGTCACCTCCGGGTGGCGGGCACGCCCCGCGAGGTCGGACGGAAAGAGGCGGAGCACCTGCTGCGGTGCGGCCCGGAAGCCGCCGCGCTCTGGCCCGCGGCGGACGGTCCGATGCGGGCGGGCACCCGCGAAGCGGTGACGGAGGCGCTCCGGGCGTTCGAACGCCATTGCCCGTGGGTCAACGAGGAGATCCGCGGGTTCGCGGACGCGCTCGGACGCAAGCCGGAGGATGTGGTCCACTATTCGTTCTCCCATGTCGCCCGTGGGAGCTGCAGCCACTTCGCGGTGTTGCCGGCCAAGACCGCGGACGGACACATGGCCGCGGGCCGCAGCTACGAGTACAGCGAGGAAGACGACAAACGGCTGACGTCGCTCCGGATGGAGGGATGCCACGCCCATCTGGGCTTCAGCCTGCTGCTGTTCGGGCGGTACGACGGAATCAATGACAAAGGGCTGTCCGTGACCATGTCCATGGGTCTGCCCATGGTGGAATCGTCGGCCGGGGGATTCCGGTTCTGGATGATCGTGCGGATCCTGCTCGACACCTGCGCGGATGTGGAGGAGGCACTGGAGCGGCTGCAGGGGCTCCCGATGTCCGGATATCCCAATCTGGTGCTCGCGGACCGCGGGGGACACGCCGCGCTGGTCGAACTCCACGACGACGTGCGTGCGGTCCGCCGGATCGGCCCGGGGGATCCGGACGGTTTACTCGGATCGACCAACCATTACCGTCTGCCCGGAATGGAGACGCGTGTCCGGAACCGGATGCGCCAGTCGGTCGAACGGTACGAGGCGATCGAGCGGGCGCTGCGTCCGGAACGGATCGACCGCGCCGCGCTGCGCGGTCTGCTGTCCGCGCATACCCCGGACGGGCTGGCGTGCCACTACTACAAAGAATGGCTGGGCACGCTGTGGTCCTGCCTGTACGACCTCACTGCGGGTGCCGCGGAGATCTGTTTCGGCTCGCCGCTCGCGAATCCCTGGCGGACGTTCGTGCCGGCCGTCCCGGAGAACGCGGCCGGCTGGGAGGGGGAGGACGAATACCGCGCTCTGTTCCCGCAGCGCGACGCCCCGCCGACGGCCTGGGAGCGGGTATAGCGCGGCGCACAAGACACACGGAAGCGGGGTGGGAGACCATCCCGCTTTTTTCATGGTACGGCACCGGAAACGGAGCCGTACCGGGATGAGGTATGGGATAATAAAGGACAGGTTGTCTGCATATGCCCGTTATCAAGGAGGGGAGGCGACCATGGGACGAGTTGCCTGCACCGGCTGCGGATTC
>JAGOFF010000259.1 GCA_017997315.1 Clostridia bacterium | reverse complement strand
GCGCACGTCCTCGCGCGTCACGTCCCGGAACGGGTACGCCCGGGGAAGGATCTCCATCACGTCGTCGACGGTGTAGCCCTCCCCGGCGGCCATCGAGACCAGATGCTGCGCCAGCACGTCCAGGCACATCCGCGGGGGGCGGCAGTGCTCCACGCCGCCGGCGCGCACGACCTCCGCGGTCAGGCCGGCGTAGAGCGCCTCGGCGGAAGCGCGCGGGAAGATGTGCATCACGCTGGTGCGGCCGGGATTGTGCCCCGCGCGGCCGAGCCGCTGCATCGCGCCCGAAATGGAACGCGGGCACCCGATCTGGAACACCCGGTCGATCTCGCCGACGTCGATCCCGAGCTCCATCGACGAGGTCGCGCACAGCAGCCGGAGCGATCCGCTCCGCAGGTCGCGCTCGACCTCGTGGCGCTGTTCCCGCGACAGGCTGCCGTGGTGGGTCCGCGCGAAACCGTCGCCGCCCAGCTGGTTGACGTAGTATGCGAGTTTCTCCGCGTAGGCCCGCCCGTCGACAAACGCGAGAGCGGTACGGGTTCCTTCGCAGTGCATGTACACCGCGGTCCCGATCTCCTGCCAGACGGTGTCCTTGCGCAGCACGCCGGCCCCGGCACGCGGACTGGTCACCGCGATCTCGACCGCCTTGGGCATCGGCGGGGCGACGATCGCCGCGGGTCCGGGGGACAGGTACTCCGCGGCGCGCTCCAGCGGCCGGATGGTGGCCGACAGCCCGATGCGCTGCAGCGGCCGGCCGCACAGCCGGTCCAGCCGCGCGAGCGTCAGCATCAGGTGGGCGCCGCGCTTGGTGTCGATGAGCGCGTGGAGCTCGTCCAGGATGATCCAGCGCGCGGTGCGCAGGATGGACTGGCCGGTCTGGGCGGTCAGCATCAGGTAGAGGGACTCCGGGGTCGTGATGAGGATGTGGGGCGGGCTTTTCACCATCCGCCGGCGGTCGGCCTGCGGGGTGTCCCCGGTCCGGACGGCGACCGACAGTTCCGTGTCGAAGCGCCCCGCGGACGACCCGTCCGCGCGTTCCTCGCGCGCGATCCCCGAGAGCGGGCGCCGGAGGTTCTCCCGGATGTCGCCCGCGAGCGACTTGAGCGGGGAGACATAGATCAGCTGGAGTTCCGGTTCGAGCGTACCCGCCCGGGCCTCCGCCTTGAGACGGTCGACAAACACCAGGAACGCCGCGAGCGTCTTGCCCGTGCCGGTCGGCGCGGACACCAGCGTATCCCGGCCGGACGCGATCGCGGGCCAGGCTTCCTCCTGCACCGCGGTCGGGGTGCCGAGCGCATGCCCGAACCAGCGGGCGGTCCGGATATCGAACAGATCCAGCGGCGACGCCATGGCGGTGTCTCCTCTCAGGTGGTTTACCCTCTGATTCTACCTGTTTTTCCTTGAGGGAACCCGGCCGGACATGCGACAAAGCCCGGCGGGCCTCCCCTGGTAAAGGGGGAAGTCCGCCGGGCTTCGATTGGCGGCTCCGCGTGCTTCGCGCTTCTCAGTAGTTTTCTTTACGGACCTCGAAGTAGCTTTGTGTATATCCGCACACCGGGCAGATCTGAGGGGCTTTTCGGCCCATGACCAGGTGTCCGCAGATCCGGCACTCCCACATGGTCTCCTCGCCCTTCTCGAACACCTGCTGCATCTCGACATTTTTCAGCAGTGCGCGGTAGCGCTCCTCGTGCGCCTTCTCGATCGCCGCGACCCGGCGGAATCGTGCCGCCAGCGCTGTGAATCCTTCCTGCTCGGCATCCTTGGCGAACCGCTCGTACATGTCGGTCCACTCGTAGTTCTCCCCCTCGGCGGCGTACAGGAGGTTCTCCGCGGTTCCGCCCAGTTGGCCCAGCTCCTCGAACCACAACCGGGCGTGCTCCTGCTCGTTCCGCGCGGTTTTCAGGAACAGCTCCGACAGCTGGTCGTACCCCTCGCGCGAGGCGACCCCCGCGAAGTACGTGTACTTGTTCCGGGCCTGGCTCTCCCCGGAAAATGCCTCCATCAGGTTCTTTTCAGTTTTCGTTCCGGTATATTTGCTGGCCACGATCGTTTCCTCCTTCTTCGTTTCTTTTACAACGGTCGCCTCCTGTCGGAGCAGGACCAGCAGCCGGTCCACCGCCTCCGCCGGGAATCCGTCGGCCTGCGTTCGGTTCTTGAGCGACAGCAACAAGTCGCGGACGTTTCCGCTCTGGGGCAGCATGTAGCCCGCCTCGCGGAGCAGGTCTTCCGCCATGACCCGGTTGGACGCAGCCAGGGCGCGGGCGAGCTGGCGCAGTACGGGGGTTTCACCGGAATCCGCGAGTTCCAGCGCGGCCTTCTCCTGGTCCGTCTTGCTGGCTGCCAGATCCAGCAGTGCGCGGCGGACCTCGGCGGCCTTCTCCTGCTGCGGGGGATACGCGTCAGGGACCAGCGAGATGGCGTGCGACGGGCAGGCGTCCACGCAGACGCGGCACCCGTCCAGACATTTCGCGGCGTCGATCTGTCCGGTCTCGGTATCCGTCGCGCCGGTCGGGCAGACATACAGGCAAAGGCAGTCCTTGGTGCACAGTCGGATGTTGCGTACGGCGTGCATCCGCGTCACCTCCTTTCCATCGCTGCGATTTTCATGCTCGGAACCTTGCAGACCGGGCAGATCTCCGGCGGATTGTCTCCGACGTAGACAAATCCGCAGATCTCGCAAACGTAGACGCGGGTTCCCTCCAGCAGCGCGTCTCCCTGCTTCTCGTACCGGGACAGCAGGGAGGCGAGGATCCGGGTGACCTTCTCCCCCCATACGAGCGCGCGTTTCGCGCCCCGGTCCGCGGCGGCCGCGGCGGCTTGTCCCGCGGCGGGGTACCCTGTAGCCAGATCCTCCTCGATCCGAGCGGCCAGCGCTCCCAGCCCCCGGCCGGAAGCCGGACCGGCCTGCGCGGCGTAATGGTCGGACAACTGCCGGAACAGGCCTGCCTCTTCCGGGCGGTACTGTTTGTCGCATCCCTTGGCCAGGTTGGAACACAGCGCGGCGAGCTCGCCCGCGGTCAGTTCCCGCAGCACGTCGGTTTCATCCGCCGCAGGAACGACGGCCGCCGGCGCCGGGGTCCCCGTCGCTGCCGGTTTCGCTGCCGGTGCGGACACGGGGCCGACGACGTCCTTCTCCTCAAACTCTCCCTTGGTCGCCCCGCACAACGGACAGACCCAGTCCGCAGGGAGGTCCTCCCATCGGGTTTCGGGCGGTATCCCGCCTTCCGGATAGCCTGCGGCTTCGTCGTACAAGAATCCGCAGACGGTGCAGGCAAATCGTCTCATGGTCGCCTCCTCTCCTTGATAACGGGCATATGCAGATAACCTGTCCTTTATTATCCCATACCTCATCCCGGTACGGCTCCGTTTCCGGTGCCGTACCATGAAAAAAGCGGGATGGTCTCCCACCCCGCTTCCGTGTGTCTTGTGCGCCGCGCTATACCCGCTC
>JAGOFF010000258.1 GCA_017997315.1 Clostridia bacterium | reverse complement strand
CGGCGGGCGAATCCGATGTACGACGCGCTGGGCGGCGTGCCCTCCATTGAGGCGGTGTCGCGAAGCATCACCGCGCATCGGGGATGTTTCGGGGGATGCAATTTCTGCGCGATCACTTTCCATCAGGGCCGGGTGGTTCAGAACCGCAGCCCGGGATCCATTCTGGCCGAAGCCGAAAAAATCGTATCGGATCCGGACTTCAAAGGATACATCCACGATATCGGCGGGCCCACGGCGAACTTCCACATGCCCGCCTGCGACAAAATGGCAAAAGGCGAGGCGTGCCGTGAACGTCGCTGCCTGTTTCCCCGTCCGTGCCCGAACCTGAAGACGGACCATACCGCATATCTGTCGGTTTTGCGGGCCGTCCGAACCATTCCGCGCGTGAAGAAAGTATTCATCCGCTCGGGGATCCGGTTCGACTTTCTTCTGCAGGACAAGACCAGCGGATTTCTTGAGGAACTCTGCCGGCACCATGTCAGCGGCCAGCTCAAAGTGGCGCCGGAACATGTGTGCGACCCGGTGCTCGCGCTCATGGGCAAGCCGCCCGCGGAGGTCTTCGAGCGGTTCCGCTCGGAGTTCGTTGAGATGAACCGGCGGATCGGCAAAGAGCAATACCTGGTTCCGTACCTGATATCCGGACATCCCGGCAGCACTCTGGAGGATGCGGTGGAACTCGCCGTCTACATCCGGCGCCACCGGGTCGTGCCGGAACAGGTGCAGGACTTCTATCCCACTCCCGGAACGGTATCCACCACCATGTACCATACCGGCCTGGATCCTTTGAGCATGCAGCCGGTACATGTGCCGGACCGTGCGGAGAAGGCGATGCAGCGGGCGCTGCTCCAATTCACATCGGCCCGCTCCAGACCGCTGGTCGAAAAGGCGCTCCGGCTGACCGGCAGGACGGACCTGATCGGATTCGGCCCGGACTGCCTCATCCGACCGCTCCGCCGACCGTCCGATGACAGCCGGCATGAACGCCGCAGGGGAACAGGGGACGGATTGCGGCCGTAGTCCGTAAAGGCTAGAATCGTGGGAACACCACCACAAGGAGTGCACCCTATGGCAACAACCATCCAGTCGGCCGAAATCATCTGTGTGGGAACGGAACTGCTGATCGGCCAGACGTTGAACACGAACGCCCATTTCATTGCCCGCCAGCTGACCCTGATGGGGATCAACTCGTACTACCAGACCGTGGTGGGAGACAATCCGGACCGCCTGGCTTCGGCCATCCGGACCGCCGCATCCCGGTCGGACTGCGTTTTTCTGACCGGCGGACTGGGGCCCACGGCGGACGACATCACGATGGCGGTCGCCGCGCAGGTGGCGGGCCGGCCCCTGGTGCGGCACGATCCGAGCGAACAGGCGATCCGGGCCATCTTTTCCCGCATGGGCAGGGAAATGACGGACAACAACCTGAAACAGGCGATGCTGCCGCAGGATTCGATCGTGCTGCCCAACGGAAACGGGACCGCGCCCGGATGCATCATCGAGTTTACGCTTGACGGGGAAGACAAGACCTTCGTCCTGCTTCCCGGCCCGCCGTCCGAACTTCATCCCATGTTTGACGGACAGGTCAGGCCGTATCTGCAGGAACGCACAAGCCGTGTGCTGCGCAATGTGTTCGTCCGGATGATCGGGATCGGCGAATCCAAGGCCGAAACCATGCTCCGGGATCTCATCGACGGACAAACCAATCCGACCATCGCTCCCTATGCGGGGGAAGGGGAGGTCCTGTTCCGGATCACCCAGCTGGCGCGCAGCGCCGATGAACCCGACAACACCGGTCCGCTACTCCGGGAAGTGAAAGCGCGGGTCGGGGAGTACATCTACGAGATCGGCGAACGAAAAATGCACGAAGTGGTCGCGGACCTGCTTACGGCGCGCGGGAAGACGCTCTCGCTGGCGGAATCCTGCACGGGGGGACTTGCCGCGGCGACCCTCGTCGACATCCCGGGTGCTTCCGCCTTCTTGTGCGGAGGCCTTGTCGCTTA
Source organism: Clostridia bacterium (assembly GCA_017997315.1). GTDB lineage: Bacteria > Bacillota > Clostridia > Saccharofermentanales > UBA5734 > JAAYKS01. The sequence goes on along the minus strand of JAGOFF010000258.1, from coordinate 1,458 downwards.
TGACAACACGGTCAAGCGGGATCTGCTGGGTGTGCCGGAGGAGCTTTTGCAACGCGAAGGCGCGGTCAGCGAAGCGGTTGCGATCGCCATGGCGACCGGATGCCGGCAGCTGTTCGGCAGCGACTACGCGGTCGGGATCACCGGCATCGCCGGACCGGGCGGAGCGACTCCCGGCAAGCCGGTCGGGCTGGTCCATCTGGCGGTGTCGGATGCGGAAGGCTGCGAAACACGGGTCCTGCGGGTGAACGGAAACCGTACGCGGGTGCGGGGCGTCGCGGCGCTCAACGCGTTCGACCTGCTCCGCAGGAGAATCCTCGGATGATGCCCCTCGAACGGAAGCGGCGCCTTTCCCTGACGTCTTCGGCCGCGCTGATGATGTTCGCGCTGGTGTGCGGCAAAGTCCTCGGCCAGATCCGCGAGATCCTGATCCAGTACCGCATCGGTTCCGATGCGGTCTCGGACGGGTTCATCCTGGGCTTCCAGATTCCGGACCTCCTGTACGAGCTGCTTATCGGCGGCGCGATCCAGGCTGCGATCACGCCGACGCTGGCGGGGGCGATCGAGAACCGGACGACCCGCGCCGGATGGCGGAGTGTCAGCATCTTTCTCAATGTCGCGGCTTGCGTGATGATCGTGTTCATCCTCGCCGGCTGGCTGCTGGCGCCGATCCTGATCCCTCTGGTCTACGGAGGGCACGGAGCCGGAACGGAAACGGCGGCGATCGCGGTCCGCGTGTCGCGGGCGCTGTTCCCGCAAGTCCTCTTCATGATGCTGGCGGCTCTCTGTATCGGTATCCTCAACGCATACCGCCGGTTTGAGCGTACCGCTTTCGGGCCGGTCTTCTACAATGCATGTGTTGTGGCCGCGATGCTGCTGCTCGGCGACCGGACAGCCGATGGGGCCGTCCGCGTCGCAGCCGGCGTGATGATTGCGGCATGCCTGTTTTTCCTGCTTCAGCTTTTCCTGGCGAGGGATCTGTTTTCCCGTAACTACCGGCTCTCCCTCAATGTGCGGGATCCCGGATTCCGGCGGCTGATCCGGCTGGCCATACCGACGATGCTGGCGGCGTCCATCGTCCAGGTCAACGTGATTGTCCTGAGCGCGTTCATCAACCGGTCGTTCCAAGAAGAGGGGCTTGTGACCGCGCTGCGGTACGCCTCGACCACCTGGCAGCTGCCGTACGGGATTCTTGCCGTCGCCATCGGGAACGTGCTGCTGCCCACCTTGTCGGCGCACGCGCAGGCCGGACATCCCCGCCGGTTCCGGAGCCTTTTCGACAAAGGATTGCGCAACGCGCTTTTCCTGGTCGTTCCCGCAGCCGCCCTGATCCTGGTGATGCGGGAAGAGGTCGTGCGTGCGATATTCCAATGGGGCGGCGTCTACTCCGACGTGCTGATGAAGAACACCGCATCCATCCTGGTCTGCTACACCTTTTCCATTGTGATCCAGACGTTGATC
>JAGOFF010000257.1 GCA_017997315.1 Clostridia bacterium | reverse complement strand
TTCGGTACCGGACGGGGGGTTCCGACCTCCCGGCGCGGCTTCCGGTCCATGGCCCAGCAGGGGGGATCCACGCCGTGCCCGGCCGCAACCGCGCGGGAAAATCCACGCTGCTCGCGGTGCTGCGCGGACTGCTGCGCCCCCGCCGCGGCCGGGTCGACACCGCCGGAACCCCGGACGGGAAAGTCGTTCTGCTCGGATCCGATCCCCGCGCGCTTTTTGTTCGCGAGACCGTCCGTGCGGAGATCGCGGACGCTTCGCCCCTCCCGGAGGGGCCGGACCGCGCAGAACGGAGATCCGCCCTGACCGAGGCGTTCGGGATCGCGCACCTGATGGACCGGCACCCGATGGACCTCAGCAGCGGCGAGGGGCAAAAACTCGCGCTGGTGCTTGCGCTGCTCCGCGACCCAGGCGTACTGCTGCTCGACGAGCCGACCCGCGGGCTCGATCCCGCGGCGCGCGAGACCCTCGGCGCGCTGCTTCGTGGTCTCGCCGACGAAGGGAAGGGAATCCTGCTGGTGACCCACGACGTGGAGTTCGCCGCGTCCGCGTCCGACACCTGCTCCCTGCTGTTCGACGGCGAGATCGTATCGGACGGCGCCCCGCCCGCGTTCTTTGCGGGGAACCGCTTCTACACCACCGCCGCCAACCGCATGGCGCGCACCTGGTTTCCGGATGTGGTGACGGTCGAGGACATCCTGGCGCGCTGGAGGCTCGTTCCGTGAACGGGCGGAGGCTCCGCGTGCTTCGGTACGCCGCGGCCGTGCTGGTCCCGGTGGTCCTCGCGGCGTCCGCGTTTGTCGGGCAGGCGAGTCCCGCGGTGTTTTCGGCGATGTTCCTGCTTCTGGCAATGGTCCCGTTCTTTCTTCGTTTCGAGCAGACCCGCCCCCAGGCGCGCCGGATCGTCCCGCTGGCGATCCTGTCCGCGATCGCGGCGGTCGGACGGATCGCGTTCGCGTTCGCGCCCAACTTCAAGCCGACGACCGCGGTCGTCATGGTCGCAGGATTCTGCTTCGGTCCCTCGGCCGGCTTCCTGACCGGCGCGGTCACCGCGCTGGCTTCCAACTTCTTTTTCGGCCAGGGCGCCTGGACCCCCTGGCAGATGGCGGCGTGGGGGATGACCGGGATGATCGCAGGGCTGTTCCGCGGCACCCGCGCGGTCCGCTCGCCGCTCTCGCTCGCCGCGCTCGGAGCGCTCGCCTCCATTCTGTACGGGGTGTTTATGAACCTGTGGCACGTCGTCGGTTTCATCCGGCCGCTGACCGGGGCCGCCGTCCTCGCGGCGTATGCCGCCAGCCTCCCGTTCGACCTCGCGCACGCCGGATCCACCGCGGTTTTCCTCTTTGCGCTCGGTCGCCCCTGGATCGCCCGGATCGACCGGATCCGCGCGAAATACGGGCTGGACGCCCAAATTGACACTCCATTGCACCGAGACTAAAATGAGTGTGCCGCTCTGGCGGCATTGCGAATCGATACGGCCGGAAACGGCCGGAGAGGAGGGCCGCCATGCTGGAGATCTATGTTACACGTACCGAAACGGTCGGCACCCGCACCGTCGGCAGGCTCGAGAGTGTGGATGAAATCGAGCGTGACTGCTGGATCAATATGACCTCTCCCACCGAGGCGGAGATCGCCCGCGTGCGGGACACCCTCACGATTCCCCCCGAGTTCTTCGGGTATTCCCTGGACGAAAACGAACGACCGTTGATCGACGCCGACGAGGACACCGGATGCATCCTCATCATCGTCGACATGCCGACCTCCCGTACGGAGGCCGGCCGGCCCAAATACGAAACCTCCCCGCTCGGCATCATCCTGGCGGACCACGTCATCGTGACGCTCGCCACGCGGGAGTTCGCGACGCTCAACGCGTTCCGGCACAACCAGGTCCGGGACTTCCGGGCCGACTACCGCACGCGCTTCACACTGCAGCTGATGTACGCCGGCGCCAAGGACTACCTCAAGACGCTCCTCACCATCGACAAGACGATCGAGGACGCGGAGCGCAAGCTCAACCGGTCGGTCAGCAACCAGGACCTGTTCGCGCTCATGCAGCTCGGCAAGACCCTGGTCTACTACTCCACATCGCTCCAGGCGAACATCACGGTGCTCGAGCGGCTGAGCCGCAGCCGCACCGTCAAACAGTACGAAGAGGACACCGATCTGCTCGAGGACGTCATGATCGAGAACCGGCAGGCGATCGAGATGACCCAGATCTACACCTCGATCATCAACGGGACGATGGACGCCTATGCCTCGATCATCTCCAACAACCTCAACGTGGTCATGAAGTTCATGGCCGCCATGACCATCGCGCTCACGGTCCCGACGCTCATCACGAGCTTTTTCGGCCAGAACATCACGTTCCCGTTCGATCCGGGCTTTTTGTCCAATCCTTTCCCGTTCATCATCACCGTGGGAATCATCGTCCTGTCGACGGGCGCGGTCATCTGGTGGCTCAACAAACGCGGATTCTTCTGACCGGCATTCCGCCGCGAAACATCCAAGCAAGAGGTTTTCATGAGCAAAGCACAAAAAGCATCCACCCGGCCGTCCGCTGCGCCCGATCACCGTCGGATTCCGGCCTGGAAAACCGTACTGCGGATCGCGGTATGCGCTGGACTGGCCGCTGCATTCGCTTTCGCGTGGGTTTCATTCTACCGGACCACCCCGGTCGTGACCGAGTCGATCGGGGACTATCTCCCGCGCCACCTGCACCAGGGCGCCGTGGTCGAGCAGCCCTTCACCACCTCACAAGGACGGTTGGGTTCGGTCTCGCTGTCGTTTGAGCGCGGCGTGCCGGCCGCGGAGGCGGGCGAGGTCGCGATCCGTGTCCGGATCTTCCGGGGGACGGACGCGGCCGGGGCGGAACCGCTGTTCGAGACCATCCTGGCATCCGGGGACATCATGTCCTACGCCGACACCGTCGTTCCGGTCCGTTCGGTGCGTGTCGCGCCCGGCACCCCGCTGCGTCTTGAAATCACCGCGCTGGAAGTATCCGACACAGCCATGCTTTCCATCCGGACGGTCGGCAGCATGGAGGGCGGCCTCGTCGAGGACGGCGTCGCGCGCCGGACCCTCGACCTGTACACGGTGGAGTCGTACGTCTCGTTCGACACCGTCCGGTTCGCGATCTGCGTGGTGCTGGCCGTTCTGGTCCTTCTCATCGCTTTCGACGTGATCCGTCCGCTCGACCGGTGGGCGGCGCGGGCCCGGTTCTGGCCCCTGTTCATCTACGCGTTTCTGGTGATCGTCGTCATCGAGCTGCTCAACACGCTCAACACCGATCTGCTTCTGGCACCGGTCGTACTGGTGTTCACCTACCTGATCGCGCTCGGCATCACGTTCTTCCTGTTCTTCCTGGTGCGCTCCGTGCCTCTGACGATCCTCCTGTCCGACATCCTGCTCATCACCCTTGCGACGGTCAACCACTCCAAGATCTATTTCCGGGGCGATCCGCTGTACAT
>JAGOFF010000256.1 GCA_017997315.1 Clostridia bacterium | reverse complement strand
TGGTCGCGGGCACCTGCCTCAACATTTTCAACAACCATGCGGACCGCATCCGCATGACCAACATCGCGCAGATGATCAACGTGCTGCAGGCGATCGTCCTGACCTCGGGCGAGAAGATGGTCCTGACGCCCACCTACCACGTGTACGACATGTACAAGGTCCATCAGGACGCGATGCTGCTCGACCACGACATCCTCTCCGACGACTACGAGTTCGACGGGGAGAAGGTCAAGAAGGTCAACGCTTCCGTCTCGAAGGACGCGGAGGGCCGGATCCATATCACGCTCTGCAATGTCGACCCGACCGGCGGCGCGGACGTGGAGTGCTTCATCGACGGCATCGACGCCGGAACCGCCATTACCGGCACGGTGCTGACCTCCGACCGGATGAACGCGCACAACGACTTCGACGCCCCGACGGCGATCGAGCCGGCCGCGTTCCGCGGATTCACAGCGGACAAGGGCCGGCTGACGGTCGCCATGCCGTCCAAATCCGTGGTTCTGCTGTCGATCGGGTAAGCTTTTCCATCCGTGCTGTCGGGATGACCGGCAACGCAGAACCGGCGCCGTACCACAATCGGGTACGGCGCCGGTTTTTGTTTTCGGTAATACTCCCTACTTAATAAAGCCCACCTGCTTGACGATCTCCGCGCAGGCCTCGTCCTTCCGCTGGTTGAACAGCACCTTGTTCTCTTCGAACAGGTTGCCGCCATGGGTGTCGATCGACACGATCAACGGGCCGAACTCCCGGACGCGGCAGACCCAAAGCGTTTCCGGCATGCCGAGGTCCGTCCACTCCTGCCGCTCGATCTCCTCCACCTGGGTGGCGGCCAGCACGGCGCAGCCGGCGGGATAGACGCAGTGGACCGCCTTGTACTCCCGGCAGGCGTCCCGGGTGTCCGCGCCCATGCCGCCCTTGCCGACGATCAGCCGCACTCCCGTCTCCCGGATGAAGTCCTTCTCGAACTTCTCCATGCGGGAGCTCGTGGTCGGCCCGATGGAGACCATTTCGTATTTGTCCTGCGAACCCGCGATCTTGCGGACGATCGGCCCGGCGTGGATGATCGCGCCGTCCCGGAGGTCGACCGGGAGTTCCCGGCCGTACTCGATCAGCCGCCGGTGCGCGACGTCGCGGCAGGTCACGATGTGCCCGGTCAGGTACACGATGTCGCCGATCCGCAGATCCGCCAAGTCGTCGGGGGAGATCGGCGTCCGCAGGATCTTCTTTCCGCTCATAAAATCACCCCCGTATGCGAAGAGACGGCAGGACTTCCATCCTTTTCAAAACGGATGTGCCCCCGCCGGTGCGACCAGCATCCGGTGCTCACCGCGACCCCGATCGTGGACGGATGACGGGCGGTGTTCTCGATATGGACGCCCAACACCGATGCCTGTCCGGACATCCCCTGGGGACCCAGTCCGATGTGGTTGATGCCGTCTTCCAGCAGCTTTTCCATCTTTGCGGCATTCGCGTTCGGGTTGCGGGACCCGAGCGGACGCATCAGCGCCTTCTTGGACAGCAGCGCCGCGGTCTCGACCGAGGTCGCCACTCCGACGCCGACCAGCAACGGCGGGCAGGCGTTGAGCCCGTAGCTGGTCATGACGTTCAGCACGAACTGCGTGACTCCCTCGTACCCTGCGCCCGGCATCAGGACCATCGCCTTGCCGGGAAGCGTGCAGCCTCCACCCGCCATGTAGACGTCGATGTCGACCCCGTCGTCGTCCGGCACGATCTCCCAGAAGATGGACGGCGTCCCTTTGCCGACATTCCGGCCGGTGTTGTACTCGTCGAACGTCTCCACGCTGTTGTGCCGGAGCGGGGCGCGGAAGGTCGCGTCGACCACCGCGTCCGTCAGGATCCGTTCCAGCTTCCCGATCAGCGGGTAGTGTTCGCCGCATCGGACGAAGAACTGGAGCACGCCGGTGTCCTGACAGCTCGGGCGGTCGAGCTCCTCCGCCAGCCGCTGGTTCTCGAACATGGTGTCATAGATCGCGGAGGCGAGGGGGGCGGTCTCGAGCGCCCGCAGTTCCTCCAGCTTCGCCGTGACGTCGTCCGGGAGCTTTTTGCCGACGTGCGCGATGAAACGGCTCATTTTCCCGGTCATGTCCTGGACCGATTGTTCAAGGGTCATGGAGCAACCTCCCGGGCCTCGCCCAATTCGATATACCCGTGCAGCGTGTCCGGCAGCCGGTCGATGCGGACGGGACCGTCGCCGGCCTGCGTCAGGAACTGCTCGAACTCCGTCCACAGCCGGACATATACCGCGCCCCGGTGCTTGTAGCACGGGTCCGGATCGTTGAAGAACTCTTCGCTCTTGAGCAGGATGACGACCTCCCGGATCGGGATGCCGTACACCCGGCCTTCGTACAGGATCCGGCCGTCCCTGTCCGTCAGGGTTACGGGCATCGAGCCGATTCCGACCTGTCTCCTGTCCGGTTCCATCCTGATTGTCCTCCCCGCCGGGCCGTCACTCCCCGGGTTGTTACGACTCAGGCCGCGCGGCCGTGTCGAACTCGGCCGTGATCGCCTCGGACGGAGGGGGCGTCAGCAGACTGACCACGACGATCGCGATGCAGGAGATCAGGAAGGCCGGCAGCAGTTCATAGACCGCGAACGCGCCCCCGATCTTGCTGATGACTTCCTTCCACAGCACGACGGTGACGCCGCCGGCCACCATGCCCGCAATCGCACCGGGCAGGTTCATGCGCCTCCAGAACAACGAGAACAGCACCAGCGGTCCGAACGCGGCGCCGAATCCCGCCCAGGCATAGGACACGACCCGGAAGATCGAGTCGTCCCCCGACAGCGCGACGTACATCCCGAATCCCGTGACCGCGAGGAGCGTGATCCGCGCGATCCACAGGATCTGGCGGTCGGTCGCCTTTTTCCAGAACAGCTCGCCGAATAGGTTGCGCGCGACTGCGGAAGACGCGATGAGCATGTAGGAGTCGGACGAACTCATCGAAGCCGCAAGGATGCCCGCAAGCACGAGTCCGGCGAGCAGCGGCGGGAAGAACGAGACCGCCATGTGGATGAAGATGGTTTCCGACGAGCCGGCGGTGGTCAGCAGGCCCGGGAGAAGCGCCCGGCCGATCATACCGATGGCGACCGCGGCGAACAGGGAGATCACGCACCAGACGATCGCGATGCTTCGAGATTTGCGCAGCTCGGAGGACTTGCGGATCGCCATGAAGCGGAGAAGCACCTGCGGCATCCCGAAGTATCCGAGTCCCCACGCCAGGCAGGACACGATGTTGAGCAGGGAGTATGCGCTGCCCGAGCCGAACACCCCGCGTCCCCCCACGACCGCCTGCACGTTGCCGGCGGTGGATGTGACCGGCGCGCCCGCCGCGTCGACCGGGACCGCGATGCCGAACAGGTCCGCGAACCGCGGGATCTCCTTGAGGTTCTCGACGACCCCCGCAGGCCCGCCCGCCTTGACCAGCCCGACGACCAGGACGGCCGCGAGCGCGGCGATCATGAGCAGTCCCTGGTAGAA
>JAGOFF010000026.1 GCA_017997315.1 Clostridia bacterium | reverse complement strand
GTACAGCACCTCGCCCGGGACGTACGGATTGGACACGAACTTCTGCGCGGTGAGGTCCGGGTTGTTGAGGTACCCACGCCCGACACCATCCCCGCTCACGCAGAGCTCCCCGGGGACGCCGATCGGGAGCAGGGTCAGGTTCTTGTCCATGATGTAGGTCCGCAGCGTCGGGATCGGGCGCCCGATGTTGCTGACGTTGCTTTCGATCTCGGTCTCCCCGATCTCCTTGTACGTGACGTGCACGCAGGTCTCGGTGATGCCGTACATATTGACCAGCCGGGTGTCGGGGTGCCGTGTGTGGAACGGCTTGAGCAGCAGGGGCTTGAGCGCCTCGCCGCCAAAGATCACGTACCGGAGCGACAGCCGCGAGACCGGACGCGTGAGGTCCTCGTGGATGAGGTTGTAGAACGCCGCGGGCGTCTGGTTGAGCACCGTGACCCGCTCGTCCTCGAGGATGCGCAGGAATCGCCGGGTGTCGCGCGCGTCCTCGCGCGGAACGACGACCAGCCGGCCGCCGTACAGCAGCGCGCCGTACATCTCCCATACGGAAAAGTCGAAACAGTAGGAGTGGAACAGCGTCCATACGTCGTCCGGGCCGAACTCGTACGGGAACCGGTCGTTGACCATAAGCCGGACCACGTTGCGGTGCTCGATCATGGCGCCTTTGGGCCGCCCGGTCGAACCCGAGGTGTAGATCACGTAGGCGAGATCGCGCGGGGTGTTGATGTCGGGCGGCGCGTCGTCCCGCACCGGGCCGCCCGGTACGGCCGGAGCGCGGTCTGGCGCCCGGTCCGGCGCGCGGCAGACCGCGATGTCGATCTCGGTCCCGTCGAACGCGACCGCCCCGGGCCGGTCGGTGACCAGCAGGGTGGCGCCGCTGTCCTCGAGGATGTACCGGATGCGGTCCTCCGGGTAGTCCGGGTCGATCGGGAGGTAGGCCCCGCCGGACTTGAGCACCCCCAGCACCGCCGGGATCATGGCGGCCGAGCGGTGCACGAACAGCGCGATGATCCGGTCGGGTCCGGCGTCGTGCGCGCGGAGCGCCCAGGCGAGCCGGTTGGACTGGCGGTCGAGCTCGCGGTAGGTGAGCGACTCGCGTCCGCAGGTGACCGCGATCCGGTCCGGGGTCCGCCGGACCTGCTCCGCGAACAGCCGGTGGATGGTCGCATCCCGGGGATACCCGGCGTCGGTGTCCCCGAACTCCTCGAGCAGCTTGTGCTTTTCCTTTTCCGAGATCATGTCGATCCGGGTGATCGCGCGCGCGGGGTTGTCGAGCGCGTGCCACAGGATGCGCAGGATGTGGTCGTGGATGAACTCGATCTCCTTGGCGTAGAACAGGCTCTCGCGGTAGTCGTAGTCGACGACCAGGTCCCCGCTGCCCTCGCGGTCGTTGATGTGGATGGTGAGGGAGGGCATCTGGTGCCCGTTGAAGTGCCAGCGCCCCTCGTGCTCGACCTCGTCGTCCTCGTTGCGGTCGAACCGGGCGTTCTGGTAGGACAGCACGATGTCGTACAGCGCCTCGGTGCCCTTGTGGTGCTCGCGGACGTCCTTGAGCAGCAGGTCGTAGGGGTACTTCTGGTGCCGGAGGATCTCCATCCATTCCTTGGAGATGCCGCCGTAGAACGTCTTGAAATCCATCGCGCCGTCGTCGAGGGTGATACGGATCGGGACAGTGCTGATGAACATCCCGACCGTCTCTTTTTCCCGGTGGTTGATCCGGTTGAGCACCGGGGTCCCGACGATGATATCGTTCTTGCCCGTCACGCGGTTGATGTAGATCGCGAGCGAGGCCAGGAACAGGGAGAACGGCGAGGTCTTGTTCTGGAAACAGTGCTCCTGGATCTTGAGGCAGAGCCGGTGCGGGAGCACAAAGGTCTTGCGCCGGGCGCGGGTGCCCCCGGAACCGACGCCCTTGGCCTTGAGCGTCGTGAAGTCGGGCAGGTCGCTGAAGCGCCCGTCCCAGTAGGCTTTGTCCTTGGCGAAACGCTCGGATTCAAAGTACTCCCGCTCGCTCTCGACATACTCGAGGTAGGAGGTGACCCGCTCGGGCCGGATCGGCTGGGAGCGGCGGAGCGCATGGTAATAGCCCATGATCTGGTTGCCGAGCTGGATGAACGTCCAGGCGTCCGAGAGCAGGTGGTGGATCTTGACGTAGAAACCGCCTTCGCGGTCGTTCTGACGGAACAGCCAGAAACGGAACAGCTCGCTCCCGGCCATCGGAAGCGGAACGCCGGTCAACTCGCTGTCCCACCGGTACAGCGCCGCGGGCTCCTGCCCGGTGAAGTCCACCAGCTCGATCGGGTGCCACTCGTACGGGACCGGATACTGGCGCGGCTCGCCGTCCACCTCGGTGAACCGCAGCCGCAGTCCCTCGTTGCGCTCGATGAAAAGGTTCACGGCCTTTTCCAGAACCGGGTAGTCGATGTCGCCCTTGATTTTGAGCGTGGCCGCGATCACATTGATACTCGTGCCCGGATGGGTCTTTTCCGTGTTCCAGATGCCCATCTGGGGGTTGGTCAGCGGATACAGCCGGGTCGTGGTCGGCAAATCCAAGCGTTTGTCCCCCTTGACAGTCGTTTATATATCGACGCAGGCAGACAGCCGTGCTTCCGTGATGTAAGACATTCTTCATTATAGGTTTGGTTTTTTACCGGACAAGGACAGCCGCGCGACAATACGGGACAAGTTGGGGATTTGTTAGGACACTGCAACAATCCGGGGGGATTGTTACAGTGGTATGCTGTCCGCATGATCCGTTTTGCCGCCCTGGATTTCGAGACTGCGAACGAGAGCCCGCTCAGCGCGTGTGCGCTGGGGGTGGCCGTCTATGAGGACGGCCGGCCCGCGGGTGGGCTGTACCGGCTGATCCGCCCGCCGGACGGGGCGGGGGAGTTCCGCGCGTTCAACACCCGGCTGCACGGGATCGCCGCCGCGGACGTCGCGGACGCTCCGGATTTCGCGGCGGTGTGGGCCGAGGCCGCGGCGCTGGTCGGGGACCGCCCGCTGGCCGCGCACAACGCCGCGTTCGACATGGGCCTGATGCGGGCGCTGTCCGCCTGGTACCGGATCGACGAGCCCCCGCGCGCCTATCTGTGTTCCTACCTGCTCGCGCGCCGGATCTGGCCGGGCCGGGCGACCTATTCGCTCGGGGTGCTCGCGGGGGACCTGGGGATCGCGTTCCGGCACCATGACGCGCTCGAGGACGCGCGCGCCTGCGGGGAGGTCGTGCTCGCGGCCTGCCGGCTGCGCGGGTGCGGCGCGGTCGAGGACCTCGCGCTCGGCGCGGGGCTGCGGATGGGACGGGTGGGGGTGTATTCGTGCGCATCGACGCTCCCGACGCGGAGCCGCCGGGGCCGGGACGGCTATCCCGCGCCCGCGCCCGGTACGGACGGGGCGCTGCGCGGCCGCACGGTGGTGTTTACCGGCACGCTGGGGAGCATGACGCGCTCCGCGGCCGCCCGGCTCGTCGCGGACGAAGGCGGGCTGGTGACCGACACGGTGGACGCCGGGGTGGACTACCTCGTCGAGGGGACGCCCGATCCGCGCCGGCTCCGGGGACACGCCATGAGCTCCAAATCCCGCCGGGCCGCGGAACTCGCGGCCGAGGGCGTCGGGATCGAGATCCTCACCGAGGAGGATTTTCTCGCGCTGGTCGCGTCCGGGCGGGAGTAGGGGGCTGCAGATGCGGCGCCCTATTCCGGCGGGTGCTTTTCCATGACCTCCAGGAACACCCGGACCATCTCCGGATCGTACTGTGTGCCGGCGTTGCACCGGAGTTCCTCCACGGCCTGCGCGTGCGTCATCGCCTTGCGGTAAGGCCGGTCCGCGGTCATCGCGTCATAGGAGTCGATGACCGCCAGGATTCGGGAGAGCCGCGGGATCGACTCCCCGGACAGCTGCTGCGGATACCCGTTCCCGTCCCAACGCTCGTGGTGGCTGAGGATGGAGTCCGCGATCGGGACGAGTTCCGGGGAAGCGGTCGCGATCCGGTAGCCGATTTCGGGATGTTTTTTCATGACGTCCCATTCATCGGGGGTCAGCGGTCCGGGTTTGTTGAGGATCTGGTCCGGGATGCCGACCTTGCCGATGTCGTGCAGCAGCGCGAGAAGCTCGAGATGGTCCATTTCGCTCTGGGTCAGCCCGAGCGACTTGGCGGTCTCCCGGGTCAGCGTGGCGAGACGTTCCGCGTGTTCCTCCGTCCCGTGGCTTTTCTCCAACATGGTCGCCTTGATGGAGGAGAGGATGGCGCTGTGGGAACTCTTGGATTCCAACAGCTTCCCGCGGTTCATGTAGTCCACAGCCAGCTGGCTTACCGCGTGCAGATCCGCGCCGGTGCCGTCCCGGGTTCCGGTTCCGGCGGAAAAATTGATCCGGAAAGCCTCGTTGGGAATCTGCAGGTTGGCTTTGGCACAGGCTTCCTGGATCTCCCGCATACGTTCGCGCGCAGCTGCGGAATCGGTTTTCGGCATGAGCAGCGCGAATTCGTCGCCGCCGGTCCGGGCCAGCACCTCTCCCTCGCGTGTGCAGCCGGCGAGGAGGGCGGCGGTCCGGACGATCAGCCGGTCCCCCTCGGCCACACCGAACGCGTCGTTGATCAGCTTGAGTCCGTTGATGTCCGCGACCAGGATCGACAGCGGATCGCATTCCTCCGGGGTCATCGCAGCCGCCGCAACGTCGAGGTAGGAGCGGTTGAAAAGTCCGGTCAGCGGGTCGTGGGTGTTCAGGTAGAGGATGTTTTCCTCCGCTTCCTTCTCGGCGGTGATATCCGTGGAGAACCCGAGGAACCGGTCCTCCGACAGACGGACCGCACGGATCGTCCACCACCGGGCCGATCCGTCCGCGTGCCGGTACTGCAGCTCCGCGTACATGCTTCCGGTTGTCATCAGGGTCCGGAACGCAGCCAGAGCGTCCGGGAGGGAGGATTCCATCGTGATATCCCGGATGTTCATCTCCAGCAGACGTTCCCGCCGGTAACCGGTGATCTCCGCGGCGGACCGGTTGACCTCAACATACCGGCCGGTCCTGTCCACCACGAATACGAGGTACGGAGCGTTCTCGATGTAGTTTTCGTATTTTTTCTCACTGGCGGCCAGCGCCTGCTCCGCCCGTACCCGTTCGGTGACCTCGAAGCCGATCAGGCCGGTCAGGCCGGTGCCGCCTTCCGCGGGTGTGATCGGAAACAGCCGGAACACATACCAGCGTTCCGCACCGTCCTTGGGGATCAAGGTGGTGAACACCACGGGCTGGCCGTCGTCCCGGACGCGGGCGTATCCGTCCAGTATGGCCTGCGCGGCCTCGGCCGGCATTACGTCGTCCGGCCGCTTCCCGATCAGTGCGTCCGTATCCATCCCCAGGATCGAGGCGGCGGATCGGGAGACCACGACGCACCGTACGTCCGCGTCCAGGATCACGATCGGACCCGGGCTGTGATCGAGCAGCGCCTGCAACCGGGACAAGGTCTCCCGCTCGGCGGCCTCGGCCAGCTTGCGCTGGGTGATATCGGAGAAGGTGCAGGCGAACTGGCCCGGTGCGGGGCGGTAGGCGCTCACCTCGAAATATTTGCCGAGGGCTTCCGAGTAGTCTTCGAACATGGTCGGCTCACCGGTCTGGGCGACCCGGCCGTACGCTTCGATCCAGTGCCGCTCGGTATCCGGCAGAACCTCCATTACGTTCCGGCCGACGATGTCCGCCGCCCGGAGCCCGGTCATCGCCTCGAACGCGGGATTGACCGCCAGGAACCGGTAGTCCGCCGGCTGGCCCTGGTCGTCGCAGACAAGCTCATGCAGCGCGAAGGCGTCGACCATCCGGGTAAACAGGAGATGGTAGTCCTGATATGCCTTCCGTTCGGCGGTGATGTCCTGGAACGTTGTGTAGACCTGACAGGGTTCGGGGTCGCCGGGGCGGAACAGCGGCGTCGCGATGATCGACAGCCAGACGTGGTCCCGGAGTTTCGGCTGGTACACCCCCATGACAAACGGCCCGAACCGGGCCCGGTTCCGCAGTGCCACCATGGCGGGATGCTCGGATCCGTCGACCGGTGTGCCGTCCTCGCGGATCGCCCGCCAGTCGGGGTCCCTCGACGACCGGTCCGATAGCTCGGCGAGGGAGAATCCGAGAATCCGTTCCGCGGCCGGGTTGGCCGAGAGGATCCGCCCATCGGTCGCCTGGTAGACTACGCCCACCGCCATGGTCTCGAACAGGATCCGGTACTTTTCTTCGCTCTCGCGGAGGGCCGCTTCCGCCTGCTTCCGTTCGGTGATGTCCTGCAGGACGCAGTGGGTCCTGCGGAACCGGCCTTCCGGATCCCGGCTGATCCGGCTCTCGAACGAAAGCGACAGGATCTGTCCGTCCTTGCGGCGCATCTCGAATTCGTCGCGGATCCGGCCAGCCTGCTTGAAAAGGGGAAACCGCTCCAGGAAACGATCCCGCTGACGGTCGTCCGCGAGGAAATCCCCGAACCACCGTCCGATGACCTCCCCGCGGTCATACCCCAGCAGGTCGAGCCACTGCTGGTTGACGTCGATGAATCGGCCTTCCTCGTTGAGGGACTGATATCCGATCGGCGCCTTGTCGAAAAGCGCCCGGAACCGCTCCTCCGACGCCCGTACCTGTTCCTGCGCCTGTCGCCGCTGCTGCTGTCGCAGGAGCATCAGGCTGAGCAAGACCGTGGCGATCGGATACACGACCAGAACCGGTACGGCGATCGCCCGCAGGACGGGTCGCACGGACCCGGCGGGAAGCAAAGCCATACAGCCGAGCATGGCGGCGTGGACAACGATGCCCATCAGATAGACGCCAAGCCAGCGCCACCGGGGCGACCGCGGATACAGCCACCGGCGCCAGGCGAGTCCGATTAGCGCGCTGGACAGGATGACCGCGATGCCGGCCACGGTTCCGGCCCCGCCCGCCAGCACCCGGACCAGTACCGCGGCTGCGACGGTGATGGCGGCGGGGACCAGTCCGAACGTGAACGCGGTGACGCTGATCAGGATCGACCGGGTGTCAAATACGATGCCGGAAGTCAGGGTGAAGGGCATGGACATGATCACCGTGCAGATCACGGCGATGAGCAGCCCGTCCACGACCGGCCGCCATCGCTGGAACCGCGGGGGCACGAGATATCCGAGCTCGTAGATGATGGAGAGGACCATCAACAGAGCGGCGTTGTTGGCAAGGGCGATCGTGACAACCTGACTCATCGTTGCACCCCGGGGCTCCTTGCCTTGCGGCCGGCGGTTACCGTTGATTTCATTCTACATGTTATCAAGGTGTTTCGTCTGCTTTCAGTCCGGCCCCCCGTTCTTCCACACCGTGTACAGCCCCGCGACGACTTCCTCGATCGGGGCCTTGCGCAGTTCCACGTCCCGGACCCCCTCGAGCTGCGCCACGCGCCCGAGCAGCTCGCGTACCGGCGTCCGGTCGAGGTCGACCTCGAACTCGTACACCCCGCGGCGCGCGGTCAGCAGCCGCGTCCCCTCGATCGCGGGTTCCTGTCCGTCCGCCATCGTGAGCGCGATGCGCGACAGGCTGCCCGCCACCCGCCGGAGCCCGTCGAACCCCCCGTCGTACACGATCTGGCCCTCCGCGATCATGAGCACGCGTTCGGCCATCTCCTCGAGGTCGTCCATGTCGTGCGAGGTCACGAGGATCGTGACCCCTTTTTCCCGGTTCAGGGTCTTGAGAAATCCGATCATCTGGCGCTTGGCGACCACGTCGAGGCCGAGCGTCGGCTCGTCGAGAAGCACGAGCTCCGGGGAGTGCAGCAGCATCAGCGCGAGGTCCGCGCGCATCCGCTGCCCGAGCGAGAGCTCGCGCGTGAAGGTGTGCAGCAGCCCGGACAGGTCGAGGAGTTCGGTGACCATCGCGAGGTTCTCGCGGTAGACCTCGGGCGGGATGTCCCACACCACCCGTTTCCATTCGAAACTCTGGATCACCGGGTGGTCCCACCACAGCTCGGTGCGGTTGCCGAACAGCACCCCGATCCGGCGCATCAGCCGGATCCGGTTCCGGCGCGGGGACAGTCCGAGCACCCGGATGTCGCCCGATCCGGGCATCAGCATGCCGCACAGCAGCTTCATCGTGGTGCTCTTGCCCGCCCCGTTGGGTCCTGCGTACGCCACGAAACCGCCCGGGGCGATCCGGAACGAGATGTCATCGAGCGCGGTCAGAACCGACTTGTGCGGGTGCAGCAGCCCGCGCAGCACACCCTCTCCCGCGAGCGCGCGCTCCCGCCGCTCGAACGTCTTGGTGACGTGCCGGACGACGACCGCGTCGCCGGAGCTACTCCCTTTATCTTCCATTGCCTGGATCTGCATTGCGGAATCACTCCCTTTATCTTCTATGCCACGGGTCTGCATTGCGGAACCCCTCCCTTTATCTTCTGTGCCCCAGGTCCGAGTACCGGGGCGATCCTTGCCGGGCATAATACGTCCATCCTTTCTTCATCACGATGCCGGCCAGTACCGCGAGCAGCGCGGCCAGCGCGAACGGGAACCACGCGCCCAGTCCGAACGGGGGCCGGCCGAGCAGCACGAGGGTCGGGAACCAGGCGATCAGCCCCGCGGGGAGTGCGGTGAGGAGTACGCCCTGCACGCCCCGGGACAGGTCGGACAGCGGGAATCCCGACAGCCGGGCGGCGGTGTCATAGACGTCGGTCGCGATCTCTTCCGCCGCGGACGGATACCAGAACGCCGCGGACGATCCGAGGTACAGCATCCCGAGCAGGACCGCCAGCGCCGCGATGAGCTGGCCCGCGAACAGCAGCAGCCATCCCGGGGTGACCGGCAGTCCGAGGCGCCGGACCGCGGCCGCCGCGATCAGGGTCCCCGCGACCAGTCCGCTGCACCCCGAGGCCGGCAGGAAGCCGTCGGTCAGGAGCTGCACCCTCAGCGGGACCGGTTGGATCATCATATGCTCCAGCTGCCCGCGCCCGATGCGCCGGGACAGGTGGCCGGTGTTCCCTCCGTTGAAAAACAGGGAGAACAACCCCTGGACCATCGTCGAGAAGCCCAGCAGGAGAAGCACCTCGTACCGGTCCATCCCCCCGATGCCGTCGAACCGCCACGCGATGAGGAACACCCCCGTGACTCCCGCGACCTGGGCGGTCAGCTCGGCCGCGATCACGAGCAGCGCGGTCATGGTGTCGCGCAGCAGCCAGGCGAAATCCATCCGCGCGTACAGCGCGAACAGGGCGAACACCTGCCGCAGTCCGGACCGTTTACCCTCCATAACTGGCCATCCTTTCCCGCGAGCGCGCGAACAGCACGACGGCGAGCGGCCACAGGGCGAGGTTCCAGCCGGCCTGCACCAACAGCACCCGCACGGGGTCGCCGGTGCCGACGAGCAGCGAAAGCGGTGCGCCTGCGAGACTCCCGAGCGGCTGCCACGCGAGGATGCGGTCCAGTCCGAACGGCATCACCGCGAACGGGATCACCGCGCCCGACAGCAGCGACACGAGCGCCATCCGGATGGCGTAGACCATCCAGGCCATCCCGCGCAGCCGGATGGTCAGGCACGCAAACAGGAAATCCACCGCAAACCCGAGCGAGGTCCCGAGCAGCACGCTCGGGAAAAACCACAGGGTGGCGGGGACGGTGTCCAGCCCGGCGAGCGGCGCGAGCAGAAGCAGCGGGATCGAAAAGAACAGCAATGCCGGCGCCCAGCCCCCGACGGTCTGCGCGACGACGTGCCCGAGCACCGGCATCGGGCGCTGGTACAGCGACACCAGCCGGCCGTCGTAGTTCCACGCGGACAACGCGGTCCGGACCTCGAGGACGTCGGACAGCAGCGCGCCCGCGAATGTGTAAGCGAGCATCTGGGACAGGCTCATGCCGACGTCCGCCCCGCGCAGCAGGATAACCCGCCAGACGACCAGAAGCGGGACGACCCGGATGGTGGCCGCGAGCAGGCGGGGCAGGTGAGCGGCGAGGCCCATGTTGGTCTGGGCGCGCATCGCCATGCGCGCGGTGGCGAGATAGGGTTGGATCTGCATGTGTTTCTCCGTGGGCCGGCGACAAAAAACCCGGCCGGGTCGATCTGGACCTGCCGGGCTCGCTGCGGTTTCCACGGGAACGAACGGTGCGGCGCGTCAGGCGCCGACGGGCTTCGTCCCGGGATATTCGCGGCGTCAGCCGGTCCGGATGGTTCCTCCACCCTCCAAAAGGGCGGACTCCCTCCTGACCGTGACAAAACCATGCGCCAGGACGAAACGGTAGGCATACACCAAAGCCCGCAGGTCGATGCGTGACGACGGATCCATACCGCTTCCTCCTCTCTTTCGTCCGCAACGGGCGTTTTCTGTGATACGCGCGGTGCGAAGCGGATTCCGCCTTATTGTATGACGCGTTTCCGCACTTCGCAACTCCTGACCGGATAACCGGACGGATGCCTATCAGGCAACCGGATAGACGCCTATCCGGGCAACCGGATAGACGCCCCGGCAGGTGCCGTCCTGGGATACAGAGGTCCCGAGCAGTACGCTCGGAAAAACCATGGGGTGGCGAGATACGGTTGGATCTGCATGTGCTTCTCCGTGGTCGTGATCTATTCAGATCAAATCGACCGGAACGACCAGGGTATCGCGGTCAAGCGCCCCCAGCTTCTCCGCCGCGCACACGACGGCACCGCGGCCGCGCGGCTTCCCGACCCGATCGAGAACGCCGAAGACACGGGATATCCGCGGGTCCGGCAAAGAAGTCTTCTTGATCTCGATCGGGTACAGGGCTCCGTTTTCTTCGAGGACCAGATCAATCTCCCGGGCATCCTTGTCTCGGTAATAGTATAGGAACGGCTCCCTGCCGACATTCCGGTAGCTTTTCACAATCTCCGAGACGACATGGTTTTCCAGGAGCGCTCCGCTCATCGCCCCGTTCATCAAGGTTTCCGGGGAACTCCAGTGCGTGAGGTGGCAGACCAGCCCGGTGTCTTGAAAGTACAGCTTGGGGGATTTGATCGTCCGCTTGAGCAGGTTGTTGGAATAGGGATGCAGATAAAAAACGATTCCCAGGGTCTCCAGAATGCGGAGCCAGCGCTTTGCGGTGGTCTGATCGATCTCACTGGCTTCGGCGAGGGTCCGGTAGTTGAGCAGTTGGCCGGCGAGTGCGGCGGCGGCGGTCATGAACGTCATGAATCGAAGGGCATCGATCGTACCGGAGAGTTCACGCACATCCCGCTCGATATAGGAACCGATATAACTGGAATAAAGGACTTGCCGATCCGTGATCCGTCCGCTGATCAGGGCGGGCATACCCCCGTTGAAGATCCGTTGGTAGATCTCCGTCACGTCCGCGGCCGGGCGGCCGGCCGATCGGGCGACAAGGATTTCGGGATCCGGAAAAAACGGGACAGTCGGCCGGCCCAGGATTTCCGACTGTGACAACGGAAGCATCTGAAGCAGTGCGACGCGTCCGGCGAGTGACTCCCGGACCCCGTCCATCAGCCGGAACACCTGGGATCCTGTCAACCAGAAATCCCCCGGGCGCTGGTACCGGTCGACATGGATCTTGATGTATGGGAACAGTTCAGGCGCATACTGCACCTCGTCGATAAGGAGAGGGGGCTTGTGGATCTGAAAAAACATCGCAGGATCGCTCTTTGCCAGTTGACGTTCCTGCAGGTCGTCCAGCGTAACATATCCTCGTCCATTGCCTTCCTGGGCAGCCAACCGCTGCAGCATGGTCGTCTTGCCCGCCTGACGGGGTCCGGTCAGCAGGAGGGCGGAAAACTGGCCGCTCAGACGGATGAATGTGCTCTCCAGCGCCCGATCGATATAATTCATGAATTGTCCTCCCCCCCCAACAATGGATCGGCTGATGTAGGATACACCTACATATTAGCCGATATCCACGGGGCGGACAACTCCTGCCCGGATAACCGGATAGACGCCTATCCGGGCAACCGGATAGACGCCCCGGCAGGCGCCGTCCTGGGATACAATGGAGGTACATATCGCCGCCTAGTTGCGGCGTTTCGGAGGTTGTCCCATGGATAACGCGCTGAACCTCGAACGGCTGACCTTTGGGGTCTGCTACTACCCCGAGCACTGGCCCGAAACACTCTGGCGCTCCGACCTCGAGCGCATGCGCGTCCTGGGGATTTCCGTCATCCGGATCGCGGAGTTCGCCTGGAGCCTGTTCGAACCGCGCGAGGGGGAGTTCACATTCGCGTTCTTCGACCGCTTCCTGGCGCTGGTATCCGAATTTCCCGAGATCCGGGTGATCTTCTGCACCCCGACCGCGACCCCGCCCGCCTGGCTGACCGACCGATATCCCGAGGTGCTCAACGCGGACATGGCGGGGACTCCGTTCGGGCACGGCATGCGCCGGCACTGCAACTACAACGCCCCGGTCTGGCGGGGCAAGTCCCGGCTCATCGCCCAGAAGCTTGGGGAGCACTACGGCCGGCACCCGTCCATCATCGGATGGCAGATCGACAACGAGCTCAATTGCGAAACCGACGTGTTCTACGCCGAAGCCGACCACGCCGCATTCCGGGAATTCCTGAAAAAGAAGTACGGCACGCTGGACGCGCTCAACGAGGCCTGGGGCAACGTGTTTTGGAACCAGACCTACACCGAGTGGCGGCAGGTCCGGCTGTCCCGGTACGTCGGGGGCCGGGTCGGATTCAATCCGCACATGCGGCTGGACGAGAAGCGGTTCTTCTCCGACAGCGCGGTCTCGTACTGCCGGCTGCAGTACGAGGCGCTGCGCGAGAACGTGCCGGAGGACCGCTTCATCACGACCAACGGGATTTTCAGCCACCTCGACTACCGCGCGCTGGTCGGGCACGCGGTCGATTTCATCTGCTACGACTCCTACCCCAACTTCGGCGCGGGCATGATCGAGGGGCCGGGCGGGGACATGGCGGACCGTAAATGGAGCTGGAACCTGGCGAACGTGCGCGCGTACTCCCCGCTGTTCGGGGTCATGGAACAGCAGAGCGGGGCCAACGGCTGGACGACGCGCATGGCCGCGCGCGCTCCGCTCCCGGGACAATTGCGGCTGTGGACGTTCCAGTCCGTCGCGCACGGCGCGGATTTCGTCAGCTGGTTCCGTTGGCGGACCGCGACCTTCGGAACCGAGATCTACTGGCACGGGCTGCTGGACTACGACAACCGGGACAACCGCAAGCTTGCGGAAGCCGCGCGCACGATCCGGGAAGCCGCGCTCCTGCCGGGGCTCGCGGGCACGCCGGTGCGCGCGGACGTCGCGCTGCTGCGGGACAACGACAACCTGTGGGACGGGGAGGACGACCTGTGGCACGGCCCGATGCGCCGGGCGTCCGAGTCCGCCTGGTTCGCGGCGCTGCAGACCACGCACACCCCGTACGACATCGTGTACGTCGACGACCGGACGACCGTGGAGGACCTCGCGCGGTACCGGCTCGCGGTGTATCCGCACGCCTCGATCCTGTCGCCGGAGCGCACGGCGGTGCTCGGGAGCTATGTCGAGGCGGGCGGCCGGCTGCTGCTCGGCGCGCGTTCGGGATACAAGGACCTGCGCGGGCAGTGCCCGATGACCCCCGCCCCCGGCCCGGCCGCCGCTCTGTGCGGCGCGACGGTGCGGGAGGGCAGCATGGTGACCCCCGGGGACGTCCCGGCGCGGATGGAATGGGACGGCGAGCGGCTGGACGCCCCGCTGTGGAACGACGTGCTCGAGCCGGATCCCGCCGCGGGCGCGCGGGTGCTTGCGTGGTATGCGGACGGCCGGTTCGCGGGTGCGCCCGCACTGACCGTGAACCCGTACGGACAGGGTGAGGCGTACCTGTGCGGGACCGGATTCGACGTGGACGGCGCGCGTGCGTTCCTGCGCCGGCTCGGGGCCGGAACCCCCTTCCGGGATCTGCTCGAACTCCCGGCGGGCTGTGAGCTCGCGGTGCGCGGAGACGCGGAGAAACGGCTGTTTTTCATCCTCAACTACGGCGAAGACACGACGGTCATCCTGAAGCGGCTGTTCACGGACCGTCTGACCGGAGAGAAACTCATCGGGGAGACACGCGTCGAACGCTTCGGGGTGCGCGTGCTGACCACGGGAAACGCGGAGGCGACGTTATGACACCCATCGGATTCATCGGACTCGGCATCATGGGCCGGCCCATGGCCCGCAACCTGCTCCGCAAAGGGCGGACCGTACTGGTGTACGACATCTCCCCCGCCGCGTCGGAGGAACTCGCCCAGCACGGCGCGCGCGCGGCGGCCTCCCCGGCCGAGGTGGGCGCGGAATGCGACTTCGTTTTCCTGTCGCTCCCGGACGCCCCCCAGGTACGCGCGGTACTGTGCGGCCCGGATGGGGTGCTCTCAGTCGCGCGGCCCGGGACGATCGTGGCGGACACAAGTTCGCTGTCCCCGGTCGCCTCGCGCGGGTTCGAGGAGGAGTGCCGCAAATGCGGGGTGGTCATGCTGGACGCCCCGGTCAGCGGCGGGGAGCCCAAGGCGGTCGACGGCACCCTGGCGTTCATGGTCGGGGGGCGGGAGGATGCGTTTGAAAAAGTGAAGCCGGTGCTGCTCGACATGGGATCCTCCGCGATCCTGGTGGGCGGGCACGGCGCGGGATCGATGGCCAAGCTCGCGAACCAGATCATGGTCAACCTCGGGATCGCCGCGATGTCCGAGGCCATGATGCTCGCGGTGCGCGGGGGCGTCGACCCCGGCAAGGTCTACGACGCGGTGCGCGGCGGACTGGCGGGCAGCGTCGTGCTCGACGCCAAGATGCCCATGGTCCTGAACCGGGACTTCCGCGCGGGCGGACGCGTCGGCATCAACAAGAAAGACATCCGGAACGTGCTGGAGACCGCGCGTTCGCTCAATATGGAGCTCCCGCTGACTTCGGTGCTCGCCGGGATCTTCACCTGGCTGGACAACGCCGGGATGATGGATCTGGACCACGCCGCGATCGCGCGCTACTACGAAGCCGCGGCCGGGATGGAGATCCGCGCCGCCGAGGAAGCGGAGTGAACGCCGGAGCGGCGGAACGCCGGACCCCGGAAGCCGCATCCGCGGACTATCCCGCGCCCGATCCCGCAGCCGCGGCCGCGCTCATCGCCGCGGAGATCGAGCGCGACGGGCACAAGGTCGTGGTGCTGGACGACGACCCGACCGGGGTCCAGACCGTGCACGGGATTTCGGTCTATACCGGGTTTTCCCGGGAGGACATCGCCGCGGGTTTTGACGAACCCGGACGCATGTTTTTCATCCTCACCAACTCCCGCAGCCTGTCCCGCGAGGACACCCGGCGGCTTCACGAGGGACTCGCGCGCGATATCGCCGCGGTCGCCCGGGAGCGCGGACGGCCCTTCCTGCTGATCTCGCGGAGCGACTCGACGCTGCGCGGACACTATCCGCTCGAAACCGAAACCTTGCGCTCGGTCCTGGAGGCCGAGACCGGCCGGGCGATCGACGGGGAGATCCTGTGCCCGTTTTTCCTCGAGGGCGGGCGGCTGACGCTCGGGGGCGTCCACCATGTCGTCGAAAACGGGGTGATGGTGCCCGCGGGCGAGACCGAATCCGCGCGGGACCGGACGTTCGGGTACCGGAGTTCGGACCTGCGCGCGTGGATCGAGGAAAAAACCGGCGGGGCGTACCCGGCCGCGGACGTGACGCTGCTCCCGCTGGAGCGGCTCCGCGCGCTGGATGTGGACGCGCTGGCGCGCCGGCTCGGGGAGGTCAGCGGATTCGGCAAGGTGGTCGTCGACGCGATGGCGTACGCGGACGTCGAGGTCGCGGCCGCAGCGGTGCTGCGCGCGGTCCGCACGGGGCGGACGTTCCTGTTCCGGTCCGCCGCTGCGCTCACGCGGGTGCTGGGGGGCGTGACGGAACGCGGTTTGCTGACCCGGGAGGAAATGCTGCCCGCCGGCGACGGGGGAACCGGCGGAGGGTTGGTTATTGTGGGTTCGCATGTGGCCCGAAGTTCAGCGCAACTCGCGCGGCTGCTCGCGGCCGGGCGGACCGAGGCGCTCGAGTTCGATGTCCGGTCGGTCGTCGAGGGACGGGAGGACGCGGAGGCGGACCGGCTCGCGGCTGAGGCGTCCGCACGCATCGCAGCGGGACGCGTCGCGACGGTCTACACCAGCCGCCGGCTGCACACCGCCGGGACCGGATCGCCCGAGGACGACCTCGCGCTGTCCGTCCGGGTGTCCCGCGCGCTCGTACGGCTGGTGGCCGGGATCACCGCCCGGCCGCGCTTCGTGGTCGCCAAGGGCGGGATCACCTCCAGCGACATCGGCGTGCGCGCGCTCGGGGTCCGTCGGGCGACCGTGCTCGGCCAGGCGCTGCCCGGGGTTCCGGTGTGGCGGCTCGGACCCGAGAGCCGGTTCCCGGGGATCCCCTACGTGGTTTTTCCCGGCAACGTCGGGGACGAGGACGCGCTCGCGCGGATCGTCTCGATTCTCGCGGACGGCGGGTGACCTGAATCGTCATTTTGGTGATTTCTCATGTGGAACACAGTGTTTTCTCATACATACATGGTGTACTGTCAACGTCAACGGAGATGAAAGAGAGGACCCGCCGACATGGATGACCGCACGACCTACCGCACCGATCCCGCTTTGATGCCCCCCGGAGTC
>JAGOFF010000255.1 GCA_017997315.1 Clostridia bacterium | reverse complement strand
CCGGGATCCGGTAGACGCACAGGACCACGTTCTCATGCTGTGCGGCGCGGGGCATGTAGCTGTTGCCCACGATCATGTTGGGCCGGTCCCCGTATTCCATCGATCCGGGATGGTTTGTGAACACCTTGGCGCGCCCCCCGAGATTGGCCCCCCAGATGTGCTGCTGATACCCCATCTTCCCCTTGCGGAAGTCTTGCGCGCAGTTGACCGCGTAGTCGGGAGTCCTGTACGTGTAGATGTCCACCTGCGTCATCGCGGTGAAGTCCGGATCCTCGTCGAACGGCAACCCCGCCATCCGGTGCAGCCGGTACTTCTCCCGATAGGCGTTGATGCGCTCGTTCATCCAGTTGCTCGGCAGCATGACCCGGGTCGAGTTCTCGATCACCTCGACCGCGTCGTACACCTGGATCCCCCAGAAGAACATGATGTTGTCGAAATCCGCGGGATCGACCCCGAAGCGCTTCGCATCCTTGGTGTCGACACTCATGCGCTCCCGGTTGATCATCACGGCGGACCGGTCCTCCGCGGCTTTCCGGATGGCATCCGGGATCTTGTAGTCGTAGATCGCCATCATGATGGCGCAATCCGCGATCCCCCCGTCGATGGAACCCTCGCCCCAGCAAAGGCGGGAGATCGGACCGATCGCCTCGTTCGCCGGCTCGACGAGATACAGCGCATACGTGCGGCCGCAGGATCCGATCCACTGTCCGCGGAACGAGTTGACCGCGATATCGAACATCAGGGTGTCGACGAGTCTGCGGAGACGCGCTGCGAGATCCGGGTCGTCGCCGTAGAAGATCACGCCCAGCAGACCGATCAGGTCCTCCGCGTAATAGTTGGTCAGCCACTCGCTGAAGCCGAACTTTTCGCGCCATCCGGTCCAGCGCCGGAGGAAGGTGAGGCCGTGCTCCTTGTGCCAGCGGCCGTCCTTCCCGTTGGAGGGAAAGATGCGGTCTGGAAACATGTCGCCGATCAGATACTCCGCACTGTGGTAGAGCGGCTGGTGGTTCTCCGTGAAGTAGCAGGCGTTGATCTCTCCCGGCTCATCCAGCCAGTAGCGGAATCCGACGAGCGTGTCCTCGATCTCGGTGACGACCTCGGGGGGCATCATCCCGCGGTATTCCTTGAGCATCCGGATCAGCGCGGGGATCCCGAATTCCGCGCAGTCCTCGCGGTTCCGGATGCGGTCGAGTTCCGGTTTCAACTGCGAGTAGTCGAACTCGGCGGTGGGCAGCCCGCGGCGGCGCAGTTCCATTTTTGCGGCTTCCAGGAAGACGCCCTTCATGGTTTTCGCCCCGGCGCGGACATACGGATTGGTTTCGATCGATGTGACCACATGGGCAAGATAGTCTGAAGACGGCATGGGCTGGCTCATGATGTCTACCTCCCGGTTCTTGGATTAATTGTGTGAACAGCTAAATTATAAGCCTATCCGCCAGCGGGTGCGAGATCCGTAAACCGGTTCCATCCGGGGAAAGTTCTTCTTCTCCGCGAAGAAACCAACGAGACTTCAATATTATTGATTTTCTTTTCGATTTTATTGAATTCTCTGTTGACATTTTTTTCGGGTCGAATGCATAATCCGTACATGGAGGTGATCCCATGGCGAAACAAAACATACCCACCGGATGTCCATCCTGCGGAAACGGCCTGATGGTCGAATCGCTGCGTTGCCCTGTCTGCGGCACCGGCGTCACCGGGCAGTACCCTCTCTCTCGGTTCATGCTGCTGCGTCCGGAGCAGCTGCTGTTTCTCGAGACCTTCCTGTTCTGCAGGGGGAACCTCAAGGATGTCGGCGCCATGCTGGACATCTCCTACCCCACCGCGCGCAACCGCCTGGACGAGCTTCTGGCGGCACTGGATTTCGATGGCCACGGATCCGGCGCCCCGATTGACCGCATCGAGGTGCTCGATCGGCTGTCACGCGGCGAACTGACCCACGAAGAAGCGCTCAAGCTGCTCAAAGGAGGAAAAACCCAATGAATGAAGAAATCATGAAGGTGCTGGCCATGCTCCAGGAGGGGCAGATCACCGCGGAACAGGCCGCACAGCTGATCGAAGCGCTCGGGGATCCCGCGTCCGCTCCGGCTCCGGAGACCGACCGCACCGTCGACGCAGGCGGCAGTGCCGGATCCAAACGGCGCAACCGGCTCCGCATCGTCGTCACATCCCCCAAGGGCGACAATGTCAACATCAAGATTCCGACCCGGCTCGTGACCGCGGGCGTCAAGATCGGAAAATACTTCTCCCGCCACAAGGACGGGACGGACGACGGGGACGGCGGAGACCTCGACTGGGACGAACTGAGCACAGCGATCCGGCAGATGGTCGAGGACAACGACGAAGGCGAGATCATGGACATCGTTTCCGAAAAGGGAGAGAACGTCAAGATCTGGTTGGAATGATCCGTGCCGGAGGACCTGGCGGCGAAGGCCGGTTTTGCCTTGAAGGATAGGCAAAACCGGCTTTTCCATATATGATACTGTTGAAATCAAGCCCGTCGCGGCGCGGCGGCAGATAAAGGACGGCACATCATGCAGGAGAACGTCAACGGCGGCAATCAGGGATCCGGAACATTTGAGGCGGCAGTCGAACGCAGCCGGCAGCTGGAAATCGAGTTGGAATCGCATCCGGAGAAGTTCCGTGTGCTGACCGGAGACCGGCCGACCGGACGTCTCCATATCGGACACCTGTTCGGTTCGCTCCAGAACCGGGTCCGGCTCCAGAACCTCGGTGTGCGCACGTTCATTCTCGTCGCGGACTACCAGGTCCTCACGGACCGCGACACCTTCGAGAATATCGCGGACAACGTCCGCAACCTCGTCATCGATTACATGGCGGTAGGGCTGCAGCCGGAGTACGGAAAAACCTGCATCTTCCCGCACAGTCATGTTCCCGAGCTCAACCAGCTGCTTCTCCCCTTCCTGACGCTGGTCACCAACGCGGAACTGGCCCGCAATCCCACGGTCAAAGAGGAGATCCAGGCGTCCGGCATGACCAGCATCAACGCGGGCATGTACACGTATCCGGTCCATCAGGCCGCGGACATCCTGTTCTGCAAGGCGAATGTGGTGCCGGTCGGCAAGGACCAGCTGCCGCATCTCGAGATGACGCGAACCATCGCGCGCCGCTTCAACGAGCGTTTTGCCGGCAGCCTGCCCGTTTTTCCGGAACCGTATCCGTTGCTCAGCAAAGCCCCGATGATCCTGGGCCTCGACGGCTCGCAGAAGATGAGCAAGAGCCGCGGGAACGCGATCCTGATCTGCGATTCGGAGGACGAGACCGCCTCACTGGTAAAGAAGGCCAAGACCGACTCCGATCGTCACATCACGTTCGATCCTGTCGCCCGTCCCGAGGTCGCGAATCTCCTGATGCTGGTCTCGCTGTGTACCGGTGAGGCGCCCGATGCGATCGCGGAGAGGATCGGCGACGGCGGCTCCGGCATGCTGAAAAAGATGCTTACGGAAAGCTTGAACGAGTTCCTGCGCCCGGTGCGCGCGCGGCG
>JAGOFF010000254.1 GCA_017997315.1 Clostridia bacterium | reverse complement strand
CGATTACGCAGCCGAGATCTGCAATGCCGTGATGGATGTCTGGCGGCCCGATCTCGGCCGGAAGGTCATCATCAATCTCCCCGCCACGATCGAGATGAGCACGCCCAACGTCTACGCGGACCAGATCGAAGCGATGGGGGAGATGCTCCGTTACCGGAACCACATCCAGATCAGCCTGCATCCCCACAACGACCGCGGGAGTGCCGTCGCAGCGACGGAACTCGGCATGATGGCCGGTGCGGACCGCGTCGAGGGAACGCTGTTCGGGAACGGGGAACGCACGGGGAATGCGGATCTGCTGGTCATAGCGATGAACCTGTTTTCGCAGGGCATCAATCCGGAACTCGATTTCAGCCAGATCGACCATGTGGTGTCCGTCTATGAAACAGCGACCGGGATGGCTGTACATCCACGCCATCCTTATGCGGGCGAACTCGTTTTCACCGCTTTCTCGGGTTCCCATCAGGATGCGATCAACAAAGGCATGGCAAAAGCCATGGATCATCCGGACTATTGGGCCGTACCGTATCTGCCCATCGATCCTGCGGACGTCGGCAGGACGTACGAACCGATCATCCGGATCAACAGCCAGTCCGGAAAAGGCGGCGTTGCATACATTCTCGAGCAGAACTACGGACTGCACCTCCCGAAGCCCGTACAGCAGATCTTCAGCCTGGTCTGTACGAAAATCTCCGACGCCCGGCATGCTGAACTTCATCCAACAGAAATTCATGAACTTTTTATATCTAATTATGTAAATATAACCCAACCTATGCGGATCGACGATTACCAGGAAACCGCTACGGGCGAGAACGAAGTGGTTCTGACCGCGAAAATCTCCGTATCCGGAGAGGAACAGCAGATTTCCGGCAAAGGAAGCGGTATGCTGTCCGCGTTCTGCGCCGCTTTGAACGGCTGTTTCGGCACATCGCTCGAAATCCAGTCGTACAGTCAGCACGCGCTGGAACGAGGAACTCAATCCCAGGCGATCACGTATGTGCAGATTTCCTCGGGAGACGGCCGGAGTTACGTCGGAGCCGGCATCAGCGGGAACGTCAGCCGATCGTCGCTGCGGGCCGTCGTCAGTGCATGGAACAACTACATCAAGGAAACCGGCATGCAGCTGCGTCCGTAAACAGAATGCGGCAATAACCACGAAATACGTTGTCCGGCAGACAATTCCGGCCCGAATCCGGGAAGCGTCCCATTCGGGCCGGAATTTCGTTGTCCACCTCTTCTTAGTTGGTCAAAACTTTTATTTTGTCTAATTGGCGAAACAGAAGAACGGCACCCTGGATATCCGTTTACCCGGACTCCCCTGTATTCCGTTCTTCGATGGAAACAGATTGTCATTCGACAACCGGGAGCGTGGATCCTCCGTACGGCATGAACAGAACGCCGGAGTCCGCGCCCATCAGTGCGGTCGCATCCTGCAACGCCTCCGTGATGGAGCCCTTGGGTTCCAGATGCATCCGGCGGACCAGATCGGGATCCAGGTCGGACACCAGGAAAATGCGCGCTTTCTGCAGCACCAGCGCAATGGCGGCAGCCTTGTGGGCACCCAGCTGGAAATCACGCTGGATCTCCTGGATCATGAACTCCGGTTCGAATTCGAGCATCCATTTCTCGAACAGCCGGTTCTCGAACCCTTCCCTGCAGGATCCGGCCCAGATGATTATGCCTCCGTCGCGCACCGCATGTTTCGCATTATCCAGCGCTTTCTGCGCCTGGTACAGGTTGATGTCCTTGGGGTATCCGCCCGGAGACACCAGCACGATATCCGCTTTTTCCCGGATCCGGACTTTGTACAGCCGATCCAGAAACCCGCATCCGTCCCGATGGGCGTGTTTCCAATGCCCGGATGCAGCGTACAGGATCTGCTTGTGCTCATCCAGGACGACGTTCAGGATAAAATCGATTTTCCGGAACTGTGCGACCTCATCGATGTCCTCCCGGACCGGATTCCCCTCGATCCTGCCGGCGCAGGCCTCCGCGCGCACCATGCCGCTGTGGTTGTTCCGGATGCAGGACAGATCGGAAACCCCCGGCATGACGGCCTTGGCGCCTCCGCTGTATCCGGCGAAGTAATGGTACTCGATATTGCCCAGGCAGATCAGTCGGTCAGCATCCGCAACATCCTTGAATACAGCGTATTCGGTTCCACGTATAGATGTACCGATGTGTACACATGATGACGTGTCTGAATCAACGCAGTGAATTCGGGAATAAATCGAACTACCAACCAGCTTTTCCATCTCTTCCCGGGAATGCTTCCGATGACTGCCGAGCGCAAAAACCACCGTGATATCGTCGTCCCGTACGCCTGCGCGTCCGAGCCGTTCGAGGACCGGCGGAAGCAGCAGCGCGCTCGGGACCGGGCGCGTGATGTCGCTCGTCACAATCACCACGCGTTCCCCCGGCCGGCAGATCTCCTCCAGACGCGGCGATTCGATCGGATGGTCGAGCGACCACTCGACCGCATCCAGTCCGGTCCGCTCCGTATGGACCGCATTGGGCCGCAGGACCCCGCGGACGCGGCGGTCCTCCAGTTCAACCGGAATGGTTGCCTTGCCATAGGCGATCTCAAGCTGCATGGAGTATCCCCTTCTCTTCCATGATCGTCCGGTTGGTTTCGTCGGGCGGAGGGTCTATTTATGCCGGATATAACCCTTGTCCACGAGAAGCTCTGCGGTCAGGACCGCACCGCCCGCCGCGCCGCGAAGCGTATTGTGGGAGAGGCAGCAGAAACGCCAGTCGAGGATCGGATCTTCGCGAAGCCTGCCGATCGACACCGCCATCCCGTTTCCCGCTTCCGCATCGAGAAGCGGCTGCGGACGATTGTCGTCCTCCAGGTATCGCAGGAACGGAACCGGAGCGGACGGCAGTCCCCGCATCTGTGGGAGCCCCTTGAACGATGCCCAGCGCGACAGGATTTCATCACGCGGGGGCTTTTTGCTGAAAGAGACCGCGACCGCAGCGGTATGTCCCTCCTGGACGGCCACCCGGTAGCATTGTGCGGAAATGACCGGCGCGTCCGCCTGGACGATCCGGTCGCCCTCGACGCTGCCCCAGATGCGGAGAGGTTCCAGTTCGCTTTTCTCCTCTTCCCCACCGATGTACGGAATCAGGTTTCCGGTCATCTCCGGCCAGTCCGCGAACGTCTTTCCAGCGCCGGAGATTGCCTGATAGGTGCAGACGATGATCTTCTCCAGTCCGAAATCCCGCAGCGGCGAGAGAGCCGGGACGTAGCTCTGGATCGAGCAGTTGGGCTTTGCCGTAATGAAGCCGTACTTCGTACCGAGCCGTTTCCGCTGCACCGGGATGATATCGGCATGGTCCGGATTGATCTCGGGAATCATCACCGGTACATCCGGTGTCCAGCGATGCGCGGAATTGTTCGAGACAACCGGTGTCTCGGCGCGCGCGATGCGCGCTTCCAGCACCCGGATCTCGTCTTTCTTCATGTCGACCGCACAAAAGACAAAGTCGACTTCTTCACACAGTTTTTCGATGTCGT